>JACDAE010000216.1 GCA_013695595.1 Ktedonobacteraceae bacterium
GTATCAGCCGTCGCACTTAGTCCGTGGAGTAGGACGATCGGAACATCATCGTTGTCCTGTTCCACCACAAGATTCTCCTCAGGCTGCATGTTCTGCGCCAGTTCGCTATCCCATGCGAGATAATGGAGGCGCAAATCGTCAACATCGACAAAAGAGCTGTGTGGCTTAATCATATGTATCCCCTCTCGTATAGAAGTTCATATGGACTTACGGTGTTGAAATTATATACACACTTATAATGATCAGGAGGCCTCCTATGCTGGTCACAGAGGTAAGCTGATCGTGTAGGAGGACAGTAGCAAGAAAAGTACTTGGTAATAATAATACTAGTCGAGGAAGATCCTTGCGCGACAACTTCAGTTTTCCCCATTTTATGATCAGAAGTGGCAGAAGAAACCAGGAAATAGTAGCATGCGATTGAGGGAGTGAAGATGAGCTACGCGAATCAATCGGCAACACTATACTCCTTATTATTGGATTTTCACCTGGCCTTCCTCTAGTATCTCACATTCACATTTGACCAACAAGTGAATAAGGTGGCTTTCATTCTAGCTGTGCACGCACTATTTTATAGCGTGTATCTCCCCCAACCTCTTCAACCCGCTTGAAATGTGCCTGTAGCTCCACTTCGTATTTCAAAAAACGGTTTGCTACCAGGTAGAAACGTCCCTGGGGCCGCAAAATCTGGGCCGCTTCGCGTATAAAACGTTCAGCAATCTCTAGTGTCTGAATGCCGGCTAGATGAAAGGGCGGATTAGTAACTATCAGATCGAAGTGCTGGTTGAGTACAGCTTTGGCACCATCGCTCGGTAACACTCGTACATTTGTCAACCCACTCTGCTCTACCGCTTGCCTGGCTACATCGACGGCAGCCAGGCTAACATCAACCATCGTCACCCTTCCCTGCGTTGCCAGACGCGCAATATGGAGGCCAAGAAAACCCGCTCCACAACCCAGGTCCAGTGCCTCATCTGTTTTATAGACTTCCAGTACCGAAAGCAAGTGACGTGTTCCCTCGTCGAGTTTACTAGAGGCAAATACTGTAACATCCTGTATCGGTTCTTGTGATGGCTGCTTCGTTAGCTTCCGTGCACATATCACACGCTGCCCTTTACTGATTTCTAGCGTCTCGACATTGCCAAACATTGTCTGCATGCGTTTCGCTGTGGAGAGGATGCCTCGCTCTTTAGCACCTGTGACATAAAGAAGCCCCCCTGGCCGTAATGCATATGCTGCTACCTGTAATCCATGTATGACCCAGGCCGCCCCCGGTTGGTAAAGCAGATTCATGACTGCAACATCGATTGTTCCAGGTTGGTGATGCAGGGTATAGTCATGAAAAGCAGCATGCTGGAATGTGATGTGCTTGTTGAGAGAAGATAGTTCTACCAACCTGGCAGCGGCAATATTGTCCTCAGCCAGTAGCAATGTAATGTTTTCGCATTGGATGACCTGCTGTACAAATACGTCTGCGGCTGAGTTAAGAATGAGCACAGAGTCATGCTCGGCAAGATGTACTTTATCGCATAACAGACAGGATTGGAATACCATATATCGGCCCTTCATGTTGATACAACTTTATCCGACCCGCCCGTAAAACCCCTGCCCTTGCAGGCATGGGGATACAAGGGCGTTCATTATAGTGGCGTGATGGGACAAATGGGTATTTTCTTGACATCCTTGCTATTTAAGCATAAAATACATGCATGCATAAAAACTTTCGCTACCGGATCTATCCGACAAAAAAACAACAGAGAACGCTTGATACTCATCTTGAAGAGTGCCGTCTTCTGTATAATCATCTGCTCGAAATGCGTAAGACCTGCTACGAGCGCGATGGTGTTTCTTTGTCCTGCTTTCAGCAACTCAAGACGTATCCGGTTTTGAAAGAGCAACGCCCATCCATGCGTGCTGTGCATTCTCAGGTCTTGCAAAACGTTGCGGTTCGTCTCGATCTGGCCTTCAAAGCCTTCTTTCGACGCTGCAAGACGGGCGAAAAACCCGGCTTCCCTCGTTTTAAGGGATACGACCGCTATGATAGTCTCACCTATCCGCAGAGTGGGTTCAGCATCACCCATGACGATCGGGTCTGTCTTTCCAAGATTGGCACGCTCAAAATGGTGTATCATCGCCCGATCAAAGGCACGCTCAAAACCTGCACCGTTCATCGCTCCTCGACGGGCAAATGGTACGTCACCTTTTCGGTTGAGCATGAAGCTGAGCGGTTGCCAGAAAATACGCACGCCGTTGGGATTGATGTGGGTCTGAAAACCTTTGCAACCCTTTCCAGCGGGGAAGAGATTGCCAACCCGCGCTTCTTTCGTCAGGAGAAAAAGGCACTGGCAAAGGTCCAGCGCAAACACGCGAAACTGAAAAAAGGCACGAAAGAACGGCGCCGCCATCGCAAGGTGATTGCGCGTGTCCACGAACGAATCGGGTGGAGGCGCGAGAACTTCACGCACCAACACTCGCGAAAGATCGTCAATCAGTTTGGAATCATCTGTGTTGAAGATCTGCATATCAATCGTATGGTTCACAATCATTGCCTTTCTCTGAGCATCAGTGATGCGGCATGGTCGCAGTTCTTTGAACAACTCTCTCGCAAAGCGGCAGAAGCTGGCAGAGAGTTCATCAAAGTCAACCCGGCCTACACGACACAAGATTGTAGCAGGTGCCACCATCGGCAAAAGATGCCCTTGAGTGAGAGAACCTATCATTGCCCCTGCTGCTTTCTGGTCATCGACCGCGATCTGAATGCTTCCTATACTATTTTGGGATTGGGACTACAATCCCGTGTCATTCCAGAAGCCCCCGGCCTTTAGCCGTGGGGAGTAGTCACTAGATCATATCATCCAGGTAGCGAAAATGGTACCTACCAGGCTGCCACAGTAGTTTATATGAGATTGGCTGAAAATGAAGATGTTGTAATACCTATTTTTGCTTATCTCCCTCTATTTATGAATGATTATTCATGAATTTGACGTGCTCATTCATAGCTTTTTCATGCCTCCATGCTATAGTTAGCAATGTAAACGGGAGTACAAAACAAATCCCGGTCATGAGGTGAAAGTGATGGGGGGAGGAAGCGTCTACACCACTAGCGATGAAAAGTTGGAAGTGGGAGGAGGTGTAGGCGTTGACAGGGCTAAATGCATGTACGTATGGTGGCTTGGGGCATTGTATAGGAAAATGCGTAGATGTAGATGCCGTGCTATGTGGATAGGGCAAGGTTATGTGGATAGATGGGATGCAGCATGATGGGAAGTGTATGTGAATGTGAGGTTGGAAAGCTGCTTGGAGAAGGGGATATGTGGTAAGTGAAGAAGGTTGGAGGTGGTGGATCGTAAAGATGCATCTGCATCGTTTTTATCACGAGCAGGATATGTAGATGGGAATGGGGTTATTGGCGGTGCAGGTGTGGTTTTATATGCCTATATACGACTATTGTAATGTGGTAGGGAGGGAGTTTGTGGAGGAGTCTCCAGGATATAAGCCTGAAATGAAATAACGCGCAAGCTGTAAAGATGTTGAGGTTATGTGGAGGAGAGGAAATGCCCGGCGGAATGATCTCCACCGGGCATTTCGTTTGTAATGAATTACGTGAATTTGACAGCTTTGCTTACCTTACAATCTTGCTTCTTATCCAATTAGCTCAAGTACGAGGGACATTCCATTCTTTTAGCCACTGTCGCGTGTGATGATCGCGTACGCGGATGTTGATTTGTTGGGGATAAATACGTATCGCAAACGTTGGTTGTACATCTGGATTATCGGGAGTGTATTCTAACGTGCCATCGGCTTTGATCTCTGGATCTTTATGCCTTCCGGTATACCACGGCGACATCAGATTCACAAATGTCACAGGATGATCACCCAGATATTCTGTACTGACCAGATTGGGAGCCTCCCAACCTGAATGTGTATGTCCGCTAAGATACAAACAAACATTCTTATGACGCGCAAGAATATTTCGAACCTCCTGCGAGTTTTCTGGAGCAAAGAAGGATTGAAGCGAATGATAATCACGATGGAGTTCCGGATCACGATCTAAAACTGTGTTATGGAGAGGACAATGGAGAAAAACTATAGCAGGATATGCCGCGAACTCTTTCAATGCATCATCTAGAAACGCTAAGGTTTTCTGCGAAATATAGACTTTTTTTTCCTCCACTAATGTGCGAGGATTGGGATAATCGAGCATAATACATGCTACTTTACCTGCCACCCATGCATAGCGTAGTGGTTTTTCCCACATCGTCGTAAAAGTCTCTATTATGGTCTCAGGGTCTTCACCATCCGTTCCATAATACTCATGATTGCCAATGCCTGCATAGAATGGAATAGTACCAAGGTGCGATTCTAGCCTGATACGTGCCAGGCGATAATTCTCTGGCGCACCCGTATCTACTATGTCACCAGGGGAAACGCAGAAAGCTGGCTTTTCATTTCCTTCCCAGAGTGTATGCAAGTCTTCAAACATGGGCACCAGGCGTCGTGTATGAAATTCATTCCAGGCTGCAAGTGTTCGATAATGCAAATCACCAATTGCCCAGAAATAGAGTAGCTCTTGATTATTTGTGATTGGTCGCATCGTGCCTCCATAAAATTCCCCTTTGGGATATATTATAGCGCATTATTGTTGAGCAGATATAATTATGCCATCAGACAGATTTTTATGTTGAGTTCTTTCTCTTCATCAATCGGGTCTAAATCGTGCTCAGATACCATCAATAAATGTGTTTGGATTCAGGATGCCTCGTGGATCCCAACGTGCTTTTAATGCCTTCATCAAATTTAACCCCTCAGGTTGATAGCCCCATCTATCAATCTTACTTTGTAGGGTAGTGGGCATATCAATGACGATAGCATATCCTTCTGTTACCAGCGCTGGTTTACGCAACGTTTCTAGCCACATGCTTGCATCTGCACGTTCTTCAAACTCTTTGCTTGCATAGATCAGGCCATTGCTTATATCAGCGCTGAATGATCCTGCATTTAGACAATTGGCTTGATCTTGAATATACATAGCTACGTTTCTGTTTGGAATGCCAATGCGCACTTGTAATGCCTTACGCATATCTTGTCCC
The DNA here is from genome assembly GCA_013695595.1 of Ktedonobacteraceae bacterium. Classification (GTDB taxonomy): domain Bacteria; phylum Chloroflexota; class Ktedonobacteria; order Ktedonobacterales; family Ktedonobacteraceae; genus JACDAE01. Next base: position 5,088 of record JACDAE010000216.1, read on the forward strand.
AGGATCATACTCCATATATCCGTTCCAGTTGGAGCTTCAACCTCTACCACCTCAGGAGACCCTACCTCATGCAACTCCTGGCGCACTTGATCCAGTTCAGCTTGCACATCCTTTGGCATTCCTTCAGCCGTATAGGCCAGTAAATATGTACTTTGGGCTATATTCGCTGATGAATACCCTTTATTTAGCGTAATCGCGGAGGCATTTAACGCCAGCGGTAACAGGCGTCTTCCCAACATCAGTCCATCAGAGAGATCATCTAGCGAGATCAAAAGCGTGCGTTTTGTGCGTGGCAATGCGATGAGTTTAAGTGTGACATCAACAATCAGCCCAAGCGTTCCATATGAGCCAACGAATGCTTTGGTGAGATCAAAACCCGCTACGTTTTTCACAATAGGTCGACCCGTACGTATAACATTTCCACTGGTGAGTGCAATTGTCGTAGCAAGTACGAGATCGCGTATAGACCCATAACGCATGCGTAGTGGAGCGTTCATATTGCTGGCAACAATTCCTCCAATGGTTGCTTCTGGCCAGGGGGAGGCCAGCGCAACCTGGCGCAGATCCTTAGCCAGAAATGCTTGAATCTCTGCAAGAGATGTGCCAGCCCCCACAGTTATGTATAGATCATCGGGAGCATATGTTTTGATGCATCGTAGTCCATGCGTAGAAAGCGTGATTGGTGCGCTTTGCGCTCCATTCAATTGATTCTGCTCATTTTCGTAAATATGTACTGATTTCCCTATAGTTGCCAGCGCTAATAAACCCTGTGCTGCTTCTACTGCTGTCGTTGGTGTAAATGTCTCTCCGGATTTTATGGAAACCTCGTGCGGCTGGTTATTGAATGGATACTCTTTTATATACCCTGCGAAAGGTTCAGCGCCATCGCCAGGTGGAAAAAGTTTGCCTGGATTCAAGATATTGTTTGGATCAAAGATCTGTTTCACATCCCACATTGCCATCAATTCGACTGGCTTGTGCATTAAGGACATGTGCTTGCGTTTCTCAATGCCAACCCCATGCTCTCCGGTCAGACTGCCGCCCATTTCTACACTGCACTTTATTATGTCGCTCGCCGCTAAATGAATCCGCCGCATGAGATCCGGATCTTCTGGCTCCGGTATCAGCAACATAGGGTGCAGATTCCCATCGCCGGCATGCAGAAGATGTCCAGTGCGCAGATTGTAATATTCACAGATCTTATTGACCTCTTTTAATATCTCTGCCAGGCGGCTCCGTGGAACAGTAATGTCGATAGAGTAGTAAGAGGGAACAAGCCTTGCAATAGCTCCACCAGCACTTTTACGCGCCAGCCATATCCTGGCCCGCTCTTCCTCATTTCGCGCGATGTGCATGCCATACCCGTTGTGTTCTTGTAGAATACTGGCAATCTCGTTCATCTGCTCATCGATGCTTGCAGGATAGCCATCGATATCGACGATAAGAATAGCACCGGCATCTAATGGTAGGCCTGCATGTGCAAAAGGTTCAACCATTCTAATGATTTGCTGATCCATCATTTCCATGGTTGCAGGTACAAAACCCGTTGCAATTACTGCCGATACAGCATTGCCAGCCTGCTCAACTGAATCAAAGACTGCCAGTAATGTTTTAACGGCTGGTGGTATACGTAGCAGGCGTACCGAAATAGAGGTGATTAGTCCTAGCATCCCTTCACTACCGGTAATCAGCCCACACAGGTCGTATCCTGGATAGTCCAGGGCATGTCCACCTATACGTATACACTGACCGCTTGCTAAGACGACATCCATTCCGATGACGTAATTTGTGGTCACTCCATATTTGAAGCAATGTGGTCCGCCTGAATTCTCTGCTACATTGCCGCCGATAGTGGATGCACGCTGGCTGGCGGGATCAGGGGGAAAATAGAGGTTATGTGTACCTGCCTGCTCATCCAGGCGCAGATTGATCAATGCTGGCTCGACAACCGCGCTCCGCCCATGAACGTCGATATCGAGTAAGCGATTCATGTGGGAAAATTCGATGATGATCCCTCCACGATCAGCTACCGCACCACCTGAAAGCCCTGTACCGGCTCCACGCGCTATGATGGGAATGTGATATTCTAACGCCCATGAAGCGATACGCGCAACATCTTCTGCTGTATGCGGAAATACCACAGCATCCGGCAACCCTTTATCCACGCCAGCATCGGCCTCGTAAGCTACCAGTGAGGCTCTATCCATAAAAACCTGCCCTTTATTGGGAAGGACATTCTTGAGAGAGCTAAATACGTTCTCTTTTAGCATCGTCTGCGCCTTTCTTCACTGGTGGCAATTCTTGTGAGTTATCTTACGAGTGCGACTTTTACCGACGTGGCAATGCAGCTATAAATGTTCCGACAACCTTCACATCACCATTCTGATCGGCTGCCTGGACCTTACCCGCAATCCGTCCTTCGCCGTCAGTTTCATATTTTTCGGTGATTGTGCCTGTACAGGTAATCTCATCGCCGAGATGTGTCATCCCTTTAAAACGTACGCCAAACTTACGCAATGCGCCTGGTCCCGCGTAGTCGCTTAGCAATTGGCCTACAAAGCCCATAATCAGCATTCCGTGGGCAATAATACCACCTGTGCCAATCTCCTCGCCAACTTTAGGATCTGTGTGGAGAGGATTGAAGTCCCCTGAAGCACCTGCGTAACGTACCAGTTGCAAATGGGTCATCGGTGCTTTTACCAATGCTGGAATTGCATCGCCAATCTGGACATCTTCATAGTAGCGTTTTGTTTGCCCTGCATGAATCATGTATTTACATCCTTTCTTCTATAGAAGTAGATTTTGCCATTATTCGCGTACGATCAGCATACTTTTAGCTACCAATACAACCTGATTATCATGATTTGTATAGCGCGTTTCGGTTGTAAGTATATCCATAGAGCCATCTTTTAATTTGCGTGTCTTGCCCTCTACAATCGTTGTTATCCCTGTAAGTACGTCGTCGGGATAGATTGGGTTCAGATATTCGTATTCTTCCTCGCCATGTAAGATCCGTTTTATGTTGATGCCGACCTGCTCCAGTTGATGCCACAGTTCTGTGTTGCCCCAGAAGGAAAATATGGTTGGGGTGGTAGGAAAGAGAGGCACATCTTGAAAGCCTTGCGCCTGAGCCGCTGCGCGACTTCGATAAATAGGATTATCGTCACCAACAGCGAGAGCCAGTTCAGAGATTTTGCAACGCTCGACTTCAATGGTAAAGGGTGGAAAGCTCACACCGACTTTACTTTTATCAAACATACTGTGCTCCTTCATAAGTGTTCAATCGTGATTCTGAGAACAGTATGTGCCTGATATTGAAGGCTTGTCAAGAGAAGGGATATTTGAAAATGTGCATTGAGGTGTATAATGTGTCCAGCTATAAGCAAAATAAGGATAGGTATGCCCCTCTTCATATGTTGTATATCGTTATTGTAATGTAGAGGTAAGGTGCAAGCTAAATATATCTAGTACACTATTTTTATTACAGAATTGGGTGATTTAATGAAGCATAAAAAAAACTGGACACGGTATCGTTATCAGCAAAAGCGTAGAAAGTTGCTCAAAAAGACCGCAACTCTTTTCAAACTTGGTTGTGTATTAATGATTGAGAGTGCCTGCTCTACGCTCCCCTCGACGGCTGCAACTCCAACAGCGACGCATACGAAGCCTACTCCCATCCCTAGAGCTACAGTCATTGGCAAGCGTATGACTGAAAATGATGTATTGAAGGCCATTGTTCAGCATATGAGTCTGGAACAGAAGTTGGGTCAGATGACTATTGTGGAGTTCCAGGGTTCTACATTTGATGCCCATCTGCAACAGATGGTCTTTAAAAACTATATCGGTGGTGTACTTATCGAAAATAAGAATGGTAATGCGCAATCACGTGCTCAACTGGTAGCGCTCAACCGGGCTATGCAGGCGCAGGCGCATATTCCGCTCTTGATCTCCACCGATTATGAAGGGGGACTGGTCAACGAATTGCGGCTCATCACCGGCGAGAAAACATCTGAGTCGGCTATTGGAGCGACCGGAAATCCTCAAGTTGCATACGATGCGGGTCATAGTGCGGCTGCCGATCTTAACGCATTGGGTCTGAACGTTAATTTCATGCCCATCGTCGATGTCTTAACCAATCCCACTAATCCTGGGCTGCCTGATCGCACCTTTGGTTCGGATGCAATGCTGGTGACAAATATGGGACGCGCTTATCTGAAAGGACTGAGCGCAGGTGATGTGGTTGGTTGTCTCAAACATTTTCCTGGTCTGGGTAGTGCCAACCTTGATCCACATCTCTCGCTACCCACAATGGATCGCAGCCTTGCAACCCTGAACAGCGTCGATCTTGTACCATATCGTACCATGATCAATGAAGGTATTGTGCCCATGGTGATGGTCACCCATATTCTTAATCCTCAACTTGATCCTACCTTGCCAACCTCACTTTCGCCCAATGTGATCACGAAATTGCTACGTAATCAGCTTAACTTCAAGGGGGTCATTATTTGTGATACCCTCTGGATGGGTGGTATCAGTAATACGTACTCTCTTTCACAGGCTGCTGTGATGACCGTGAAAGCTGGGACAGACCTGATTCTGGGTCCGCGTGGCCCTATCGAAACCAATACTATGCTCGTTGGATTGCGGCAAGCCGTGCATAGTGGACAGATCTCAATGAGCCAGATCGATGCTTCTGTTACGCGCATTTTGCAGCTCAAGATGAAGTACAATATTGTGTCATATAATCTGGCATTACGATTGGCCGGTATGGCGGGTGGGAGTGAGCAGCGAAATTAGCGGTATGTATCCCTACCCCATCTGCCAACGTTTCCTCCGCAAGGATACAGATCCAAATAAGCAGGTTTAGTTATTGCGCACATGGTGGCTTGTGATATAATGCCTAACAATACTTCCCCTCAAGGGCTGAAGGTAGGAGGAGCACGACGGAGCCTGTTATTACTAAACTGCTTCGTCTATGAGATATGTTTAAGAAGATTTTGATTGCAAACCGTGGTGAAATTGCATTGCGCGTCATTCGTGCCTGTCGCGAAATGGGTATTCGCAGTGTCATTGCCCACTCAGAGGCCGATCGGCACTCGCTTCCTGTACGCATGGCAGATGAACGTATCTGTATTGGACCGGGCCAAAGCGGAAAAAGTTATCTGAACGTTCCAAATATTATCAGTGCAGCACTTATTTCGAATGCGGAAGCGATTCATCCCGGCTATGGTTTTCTTTCGGAGAATACCAGCTTTGCCGAGATATGTGGTGATGTAAATATTACCTTTATTGGCCCTTCTGCCGAAGTGATGTCGGTAATGTCGGATAAGGTCTCTGCTCGTGAAGCAATGGCCGAAGCGGGCCTGCCCACACTTACTGGTACTCCTATCTTGCGTACGTTCGCTGAAGCACTAGAAGCCGTGAAAGATATTGGCTATCCCTTGATGCTAAAGGCGGTTGCTGGTGGTGGGGGTCGCGGTATACGCCTTATCAAACGGCCCGATGAGTTTGAGCGCGTTTTCAACCTAGCACAGAATGAAGTCCGCGAAGCCTTTAAAGACGATGGTCTTTACCTTGAGCATTACTTAGAGCGAGCCAGGCATATCGAGATCCAGGTATTGGTAGATAATTATGGAAACGGTGTGCACCTTGGCGAGCGTAATTGTTCTTGCCAGCGCCGCAATCAAAAAGTGCTGGAAGAGTCTCCCAGTCCCCATCTACCCCGTGAGCTGCGCGATGAGATTGGTAGAAAATCAGTTAGAGCAGTGCAGCAGGTTGGCTATCGCAATGCCGGTACATTAGAATTCCTGGTGGATGAGCAGGACCGCTACTATTTTATGGAAATGAATACACGCTTGCAGGTTGAACATCCTGTGACGGAACTGGTGACAAGTTTGGATCTGGTCAAAGAACAGATACGCATCGCCGATGGTCAACCATTGCAGTTGCAGCAGGACAAGATTCAATTCCGGGGTCATTCTATCGAGTGTCGCATTACTGCCGAAGATGCTGATGCTGATTTCCGACCTCAGACGGGCGTGATCGAACAGTATCTGCCACCTGGAGGTCCAGGAGTGCGCGTTGATAGCCATCTCTTTACAGGCTACGAGGTTCCGCCGCACTACGATTCATTGCTTGCAAAGCTGATCGTATGGGCCGATACACGCGAGGCCGCCATTGCCCGTATGCAACGTGCGCTTGACGAATTCATTATCGAAGGTATTACAACAACAATACCATTCCATCAACGCCTATTGAGGCATCCAGGCTTCATCAGCGGTGATACATATACGCGTTTTATACAGGAAGAAGCTGCGGCTTTAGGCATTTAATTGGTTCGTACAATTCTGGGTATTTCTTGTATGAGTACCCTTAACACATATATCGGGAGGTGACTCTATGTCTCGTGTAGTTGTAACCGGATTGGGACTGGTTACCTCATTGGGTAATGACCTGACGTCTTCATGGGAAGCGTTATGTCAGGGAAAATCTGGTGTAGGTGAAATTACCGCGTATGATACCAGTCAATATCGTGTCAAATTTGGTGCGCAGGTAAAAACTTTTGATCCTTCATTGTACATGGAGCGCAAAGAAATCCGGCGTAATGACCCTTATGAGCAGCTTGCTATTGCCACGACAAAGCAAGCCTTGGCACACTCTAAATTGCAGATTGACGAGAGTAATGCCGAAGATATTGGTGTTTATGTTGGTAGTGGCATTGGTGGACTCGTGACCTTACATGATCAGTTTAAGGTTCTACATGAAAAGGGGCCAGATCGGATCAGTCCATTTTTCATTAATATGATGATTGTGGATGGTGCTCCTGGCATCATATCGATCATGACGGGAGCAAAAGGACCGAACTGGGCCGCTGTCTCTGCCTGTGCGACGAGCGGTAATACAATCGGTGAGGCGTGGGAGACCATTCGGCGCGGTGATGCGAAGGCCATGATCGCTGGTGGTGCCGAGAAAGCTATTACACCAATTGCGATGGCGGCGTTCGACAACATGCATGCTTTGTCGCGTCATAACGAAAATCCACAAGAGGCCAGCCGTCCCTTTGATGCGCAACGTGATGGTTTTGTTATGGGCGAAGGATCAGGGATGCTCATTCTGGAAGACCTGGATTTTGCACGGCAACGTGGCGCACCCATCTTTGCCGAACTGGTAGGGTATGGTTGTACCGGAGATGCCTATCATGAAACCGCCCCGGCCCCAGGGGGAGCTGGTCTGGTACGCGCAATGCGCCGCGCTTTACAAAAAGCAGGGATGCAACCCGAAAATATTGACTATATAAATGCTCACGGCACATCGACTGAATATAACGATCTTAATGAGACAAAAGCTATTAAGACTTGTTTCGGCGATTACGCTCATCGTGTTGCAGTAAGCTCCACCAAGTCTATGACCGGCCATACACTGGGTGCAGCGGGAGCCGTAGAAGCTGTGATTGCTATTCAAAGCATTCTCACTGGCATAATTCCACCTACCATTAATTTGCACCATCCTGATTCTGAGTGTGATCTTGATTATGTTCCTAATGAAGCACGCCATGCGAAGGTAAACGTTGCAATGTCTAATGCAATGGGCTTTGGTGGTCATAATACTTGTTTGATTTTTAAGCGGTACGAAGAGTAGAAAAATGGATACGCAGAAAAAGATATCATGGCTGGATCGCGTTGAAGATATCATCAATGTACTAAATGGTAGTACGGTTGGTGAACTTGAGCTGACCGAGGGTGATACTGAAATCATCATTCGCCGTAATCCTGGGATGGTGATGAGTCTCATATCAGTTGATGCAGGGTCTGCGAATGGTCGTGCTGGACGCGGCGATACCACTCAGCCTGTTCTTTCACCAATAACAGGGGTCTATTATGCCTCGGCATCGCCAACATCGCCTGCCTTTGTGAATGTTGGTGAGATCATTCATACTGGTCAGGTGGTTGCTCTGGTAGAGGCCATGAAGGTATTCAATGAGATCACTACTGAGA
>JACDAE010000648.1 GCA_013695595.1 Ktedonobacteraceae bacterium
TAGTGGATGGAAGCTGAGTCAGAAAGAAATCAGGGTATCTCTTTAAACCAGAGAAAAGGGACAACCTGATTTCTTTCTGAAGAAACTCACAAACTGTACAGGTTTCACCAAAAGTGTGTAAGATCCATATCCTGGCGAGATTGTGCCAGTAAGAGATGGCGTGAAAGACCGTCGAGTCGCTTCGCACCTTGATTTTCATCACAGAGCACCTTGCCACATAACTTGGCGAGCATTCATTCCTTTCTGTGATGAGGACTCGCTGGGAAGTTTTGCACATACATTCCTTTGCAAAATGGACAATTTGTGCCACATATCCTGGCGTTTCTGCTTGCTTGCTCCTTCTCTGAGATGGCGTGGTAAGCCTCCTAAGAGTGCTGCCATAAAATATGGCGAGCGAGAATGCATAACTTGGCGTTCAGAAGAAAAACACAAGGGAACGAGGTCATCTGCGAGTTTAAAAGAGAGCGTTACAATAACTCGCCAAGTTATGGGTTACTCATCCATTTGCTATCGAGCTTGAAGTTCGCGCCAAGTTATAGTATAAAACCTACTTTTTTATCTGACAAACCACAATTTGCTATAGGAAAAGCATAAAGACATCATGCGAACAGCGTATGAACACCGAAGAAATACACTTCCACCATTTACGCTTCAACCCACTCCACAAGCCGTGCGAAAAAGTTATTTCTTAGTAGTAATTACTTCTATATAATTACCATCTATATACACAATATAAGAGAACACTTGAGGGGGTAACAGTCACAACCAGGATACACGTATAGATAGCAATCATCCCCCTCAAGTGTTCTCTTATAGCAACATTAGCTAGGTTATATTTCACTACGACCAGCCACTTATGCCATTGATGGCAACTACTCATACTGAGCTTGTGGTTGCTCGTAGTCGATAGCGCGATCCTGTTTCGGCATTGCGCTCTCGTTCTTCACAAGCTGTGGAGTCGGTACCTGGTAGCCTTGCTGATACGTTTTTGAAAGTTGCCGATATTCTTCAGCCGTTAGGTCAAAGTTTACTGGCGGATTCTGGCGAGGCAACGGCTCAGGTCCCGATGCTGGAGCTGGTGTCTGCTGCTTTGGTTGATAGTACACTGGCGGAGTGCTGGAACTACCAAGTATTCTGAACGATCCGCTTTGCCTGGCGACGACAAAGAGTACAACCAATGCAATGAATAGGAGTGGGCCGAAGTTATGCCATATGAGCGTGAGCACGAACAGCACCGGAACAAGATAACAGAAAAATCGCATAATCTTTTGATTGCTATTCATAAGCTCCACTCCTTATGTGTGATAGTGGCGAACATTCTCTCTTTCTTAAGTATACCACGCTCCAAATTTGCTAATTGAGGTTCAAGTCTAGCTCATTTACCCTGTAACGTGCTCTCGCCTCCACTCAGCAAATGCTTTTTTGTACGGTTGTAACAGTTTTAACGAAGAAGATTGCACATCCAACTCGAAAATCACTCGACCTGGGACAGGTTCCCCAAGCTCCTTAAATCCAGCACTATGTAGAATGCGACGACCAGCTTCAGTACCACCAGAAGCATGAATGCTTAATATTTCTACCCCTTGATCTCCAAATTCCTTCAATTGGAACGCTAGATGCATTAGTAACTGAGTTGCATACAATCTTCTACGTTCAGCGTTTTCAATCGGTGCTGTCATAAAGTCGATAATGATAAAATGATGTGGACCAGGTGAAAATTGCTCAATCTCGCTAAGATCGAACAACCAACCTCTCTTTCCCTTCTTAAATTCGTCAATTGCTTCAGCTTTTAGTGGGACAATATTTATCGCCGCTGCAAGATTTGTCCGATCATATAAGTGATAGAACATATCAGGATTGTATTCAAGAAATGCTTGACGCATAGGCATAGTATCATTCGCTCGCGGTCCAAAGCATAGATAGGCGAGGTATTTTTCTGCTTCGAGGTCTCCAAGTGTTGCCTTGCGAAACACTAAGTCTTCGTTTGGCTTAGTTGGTTCCGCTTTAGGTATCCATAACTCCAGTAGCTCTGGAAACTGCTGCTGCCACATTTTCTCAATCTCTTTAACATAGTGCTGATACTCACGTGCTATTGGATTATCGGCAGTTTGTAAATCCATCTCAAAGCGGAGTAGCTTGTCTCCTGTATACTCGATTTCCTTCATGCCAATATCGTGAGCGAGTTTGATTCCATCCCTTTTTTCAGATGTAGCTAGCAGCTTTCGTACTGGCATTCCTCTTCTTGCGAAATCCTTCAGAACCTCTAGTGTATCTCTAAGAAGCTTAAAACCATATCTTCTTTGCTGTTCGTTCGTCATACCCGGTCTGACTGCAAGACTAATGAACAAACTGTCGATAGGCTCACCTGGATTAAATGGTGTAACATTCTCAGCACCCATCACTGAGTAAACGCCTTGACCAGCTTCTGTAATTACTGGCTTAAGTGGGGTTGGACCCATGATTATGCGAAGTGCTTCATCACTAAACCAGAGTAGACTAATATAGCCAACCACGATGTCTTCTTGTTTGATAACATAATATGCATCTGGACATTTATGCCAAATTTCCAGTCGAGCTTCTAGGGTTGGAGTATTTCCAACCCCATAAAATGCAATACATAAGTCTACAATTCCACGCACATCCTCTTCAGTTGAAGCTCTTTCAAAACTCTTAGGTGCTAGGGAATACTGCAATAAAAACAGTTCTTTGGCCTGAGCCATAGCATCAATCTCTTCCTTACTATAGTAACCCTCTGTCGCTCCTGGAGGCGTATACTTTCTGATCTTCTCAGTCTTAACGTGATAAAAAAATGTTCCTCTATTCATACCCAGTCTTCGAGCGGCCTGTGACGCTGTATAGAATGCTGGTGGAGCCTTTGACAACTTCGGCATGATTTAATCTCCCTAATAATTTAAGTGATGGTGTGTGAAAATCTTAACACATTATAATCTTTGTCACAATTGAACACTTTATCTAATGGCATTAACGAAACATTTCTCTTCTAATACAATATATTTGATAAAGAGTCAAATATGTAAAAACAGTCCAAAAAAGCTTGACAAGTTGCCGTACTATGGACTACACTTCTAATGTGTTGATAAAGAGTCAAAACAGTCAAATGTAGTGAGGTTTTCCATGATGACTGAACAGGATGTTAGAGTGACTATGAAGCAGCATCGATGGAGTTATCTTCCTCGGAAGCGGCGAAATGGCCTCGACTACGTATATGCACAGCGAAAAGTAGAGGGGAAGAAGCATGAAAAATACATCTGTGCATATACCGCTCTCGACAAGCTGAATATCGAACAGCTTGTGGCAAAGTTGACAGATATTGTAACCGCGACAAATGTAGGAATGGTGCAAGGATGTTCATATGCGTTACAGGTAGATGAGCAACACTTGGTCAATCAGTAGTAAAGCAGGAGGAACACATACACGATGAATGTAGTACCTTATTCGTTTGACTCAGATGTACAGTACATGCCAAGCATTCAGATGCAATCCGCACCTGGACAGGCACAGGGGGTGTATATCGTGTTGCACCCGGACACGATAGACGAGATTGAAGACAAGATGCAGCAATGGTTTGAGGGACGCCCACAAATACAAATTGTGGACGTTGGCACGAGCGACAAGCAGGGCCTCGGCTTTATCATCCTGGAATGGATGGAATGCGCTGTGGATCCGCTTTTCCTTGCATTCCTACGTACTGAGGCGTGGGCTGGAGACTACACAACCTACATTCGTAACCTGAACAATCTCAACAACGAAGGGATATAAAACACATGTCAGGAAGAAATCAATTTGCTCAAGGCATCGGCGCGGTGCGTCAGCAGTTCGATAGAGTACATCACCGACTTGGCTCTAGCCCGATCATCCTCTTTTTCCTGGGTGGCCTCACACTCGTGTTGTGGGCATCAGCATCCGTTGTGCAAATTCAGACCAGTGAGTACCTTGCACTCGGCAATGCGAATCGTGTCGCGGGTGTCGCATGGCAAATTCTCATCCAGCCCTGGTTGATGATAAGCGGTCAGGCACCTATAGCACTCGTGACGAGCTGGGTGTACGCGTGGGTAGTCGAGTTAGTAACGCTCGTGTTCGCCTTTGCGTTGAGTGTCGCCGTTGCCAAAATCGCCGTGGTCAACCCGTTCATCGCAAAAGTGTTTGTTGTTGCGGGTGCCTTGCTTATCATCCTCAATGGGTGGGCCGACTATTCCTCATCGCCAGGACAAAATCAGTTAGTGCAAATTCTTATCGCCGTAGCTATTGGTGGAATCGTCGTTGTAGGGCTACCGCTTGGTATCGGTTTGATTGAAAAGGGATTTGAGGAGATTTAACCATCATGGCAACAACAGGACAAAAGTTACTCGCCGCGGGTCCAACATTAGCCGCTGCTGAAATAGGGTTTGCAATGGCACATACTGGCTTTATTGGCGCAGTTGTTGCTGCTGGAATTGCGGCAGTTGTCTATGTTACTGTTGAGGAAACCATGTCGGGGGAGAATGAAAATTCTTCCCCTGACGACTCACAAGAGGCCGATGCATCAGCAACACAGCAGGCAGACCCCATCACTGAAAAAACACCATCACTTCTCTATCGCCTCTTCAACGGCAAAAGCGCACGAGAAGCGTACAACGTTGACACCAATGAGTCTAACGAGCAGAGCAGCACCCCTAACGCGAAAGACAAAGACAGCGAGACGAAGGCGAACAACGTCGTCGATTTAGCGAAAGACTTGCAAATAGAAGTTGATGAGATAGCAGGTAAAGCAACCTACTTTGTCGGGATGCGTCGATCTGGCAAGACAACACTCGGCACACGGGTTGCTGAACAGCTAGGAAGGAAATTCAAAATCCCTATGTATATCCCAGACCTTGAAGGGGATTGGCTTTCAACAAGTGATATTCTTCCTCGCTGCGTGATTGCAGGGCATCCATCTGCATTCGACCCACAAGCATCTTATATGTATTGCCCGATTAGTACCATTAAAGAAGCCCAACTCCTTGGCTATGACATTCTTGAAAGTGGCCTACAGGTCATACTCGACATGGGAAGCTACGATTCAGTAGACGACGCGTGCAACATGAGTGTCAATATCATCAAAGGCATTTTTGCCTGGACAAAACAACATCCTGCTGAACTCTGTCCATGTGACATCTACCTTGATGAAGCACAACGCTTTTTACCTGAGAACTTGGGTGAGTCAATCATCCAGGATGAGGCGGTCCTAAAGGCAATGCTCAAAGTCTACATGGATATCACCGCCGTTGGAGGCAAGCGTGGTCTCGCTCCAAAAATACTCTCGCAGAGGTTCGCACAGACGAACAAAAAGATTATTGGACAAACGGAAGTGTTTTTCATTATGCGCCAGACCAATGATGGTGATCTGGAAAAATGCATGAAGTACGTCAAGAAAAGCACCACAACTCCTGAGCAGATAGCGAAATTCGTACCAGGGCAGGGTGTCTACGTTGGTGCTGATGGAACGCAGCTCGTGACACACTTCAAGCCACGTCAAAGTGATGGAAATCGCTCACGAACGCCAAAGGCCGCCGCCGCGATGCGCTATGCAGACAAAGAGCCGTACACAGGCCCTACCATGAGCACAAAAAGCCGTATAACAGAGGAACAAGGGGAAGGTACGCTACAGCAAAAAGACGTTGCACCACTTCCACAACCGATTATTCCAGAGAAAGACAACCGACCGAAGGCAAGCGACATTGACCTCGCAGAAGCTATTGAGGCATACAACAATGGTGCAACCAACCGACGAAAATTAGCGGATAAATTTGGCATGAGTGAGACCCAGGGTGCAAACCTTTTGAAGCGTATTGAAGAGGCTAGAACACTCGCGTAGTGCTCTTGGT
>JACDAE010000244.1 GCA_013695595.1 Ktedonobacteraceae bacterium
CATATTGATCGGTCCAGACATATTCTGGCCGTTGCTGACATAATTCCTGGATATGGGCCAGGCGCGAGAGAAGATACCCTCCCGTGTGATCCTGCTGATCGACCAGTTCAATCTGTGCATTGTATGCACGCATCTTCTGAATATTTTCGGGCGTTGTCTTCGGATCAATCACCGCCACAAACTGATACCCATACTGCTGACAGAGGAAGGCTAACGCAACCCCCAGATTTCCCGAAGTTGATTCGATGATGACGGAATTGGCATGCAATCTCCCTTGCTCGGTTAAATGGTGTATCAGTGCCAATCCTGTTCTTACCTTCATCGATCCCGTCAGATTGGTGCCCTCTAGCTTCAAATAGACTTTACGCTGCTTGTCCTCTATCATCAGATTGATAGGCTCCAACGGCGTATTGCTAATTTGTTGTAGCATGCTCTCAGCACCAGCCTGCGCTCCCCCGGTACCTTTCTGGGAGTCTAGAATAATAGACTCCATCGCGTTTCTCCTCTCCTGGGCATATCTCACCTCTTTTAGAGCGCTGGCAACGTTGGCAAAAACGCTAGATCTATATTCAGGCCGATCACTTTCAACTTCTTGCGCAAAGACTCACGTGCATAACGGGGCGATTTCCACGGATCTTCATTCTGCGACCGTAAGATCTCGATCCTCTCCTGAGGCGGCGTCAATGCCTCAAGCGCTCCTGGCCCATATTTGCTCAGGGCCGCCTCGATCACGCGTGCGTGATTGGCATCCTGTGCAAGCATGTCGCGCAAAAAACGCACACCGAAAAGCACATGGCGCGATTCGTCACGCGTAACCCCCATCAATCCTGCCCGGATCGCCGGAAAGATATTCTCCAGCCGATACTGGTCCAGCAAGGTCTTCTGGCCCGCCAATCCCATCATTCCCTCGACGACGAGATGATAGAGCACAACGCCTTCGATCAACAGCTTGAGATCGTGCGGATCTTTGCGCATACGCTCGGCTATATCGCTCAGTGAGTCCAGCAAGACAAACTGCGCTCCCTTGTTCATATACTGGCGCGTCATTGCCAGGGTGTCTTCCAGCCGCCCATGATCGATCTCCAGCACATCCTTGAAAACGCGGTCGAAAAAGACCGTATGCCGGGCCTCATCTACCAGTTGCGTCGTTAAGAAAATCCGCATCTCTTCGTCTGGCACCGCCAGGATATACGGTCCTAATGCATCCGTCACACACGCCTCGCCTTGATAAAAGGTTGCCAGGGCTGCAATAAAATCATTCTGCTCTTCGGGCAGTAGATCCTCCCAGTGAACACGATCATAGATAAAATCCAGATCCTGTGTACTCCACTGCTGCCGCTCCCAACGATAATAGAGCTCACGGTACGACGGCAGATAGACCATGCTCTGATCCATCTGGTTCAGCACTTTATCTACTGACACATTGTGCAGTTCCGTTATCGGTATATTTTCTTCGGAAAGATCAAGCGACATCATGCGCCCCTTTCATTTTTCTTTGACACCAGAGATGGCGCAGTCTTTACAGAGTGGTTGATGGGGTACCGGCAATACGTACTGGTACCTCTTGTTTGAGCTGTTGCCATAATGCCTGGGGCGCATTACGCCAGTAGAAGTGGTCGCCCGGCAACATGGCGACACGAAATTTCTTATTGGTCAGTTCGCTCCACGGCTCTAACACCGCTCTGGGCGCACGATCATCCTGCAAGCCGCCAAAAACGGTGATTGGTTGCTCAAGCGGCTCAACGGTTCTATGCACGTACGTTTCACACACGGAGAAATCTGCCCTCATCACTGGCAGCAGCAATCTTCGCATCTCCTCATTTTCAAAGATCGCTCGTTGGGTCCCATTCATTTCCAGCACTTTTCTCACCAGTGCTGCATCGGATAACGTATGCAATACCTCCCGATTGGGTATCTGGGGTGCACGATAGGCAGAAATGAAAAGCTGTTCAGGGAGAGGATGCCCCTGCTTGCGCAATTGTTGGGTCAACCCGAAGCTGATTAATGCTCCCATACTATGCCCAAAGAAGGCAAATGGTCCGCTGAGATGAGGCAGTAAGGCCGGTACCAGCCCCTCTATGAGCTCATCAAATTGCGTATACGGTTTCTCCATCAAGCGATTCTCGCGCCCAGGTAGTTGTACCGGGTACACCTCTATCATTGGTGCCAACGCCGTGATCCAGGGCACATACACAGAGGCTCCCCCACCTGCATAGGGGAAACAGAATAGACGCAGACGAGCATCTGTGTACGACTTCGCGTTAAATATCCAGGAACTTGATCTCACATTCCTTTTCCTTGCTCTTTTTTGTCGGAATACTGCTCAAATCAGTTGGCGCAGACTCAGTGGACGCATATCGGTCCAAACTTCTTTAATGTAGGCCAGGCACTCTGCCTTCGAGCCGCTCTTGCCCGCATCTTGCCACCCCAGAGGATTCTCGCGCTGAGCAAGCCAGAGAGAGTATTGCTCTTCCTGGTTTACCACCACTTTATAGATATTTGTGTCTTCCTGATCCTGATTTTGCATCGCTTTCGCCTTTCTCTATGATAAAATCTACCCTCGCCCATCAACTCTTTTTCTATTCGTAGCGCAATGTCTGAATGATTTTCACACGCATAGCCGCATACACCGGTCCAATACTCGCCAGTATGGCTAGAATGACGATCACGACGAGCATCAAAAGCATATTGATAGGGTTAAAGGCAAAGGGCACAGGAGCCAGGAGGCGCGCCTGCACCTGCACAAAACCATATGCAGCAGGTATACCCAACACAAGCGCCAATACCCAGGCGGATAATCCTATCGAGATGCCTTCCGTCCAGAAGACCTGAGCGACCTTGCGACCGACCGCCCCAATTGAACGGAGGATACCGATCTCTCTTCTACGCTCAAGCACGCTCATCATCAAGGCGTTCGACAGCCCGACCGCTCCCACAACGGCAATGACGATGGTGACCACATCGAACAAGGTGTAAAGGATCTGATATTTACTCTGCGCCTGCGAGATCAGATCTTGCGGGGTCTGGACATCTGGCAGATAACCTGCCGCACTCATCGCCTTATCCACCTTGCGCGAGAGATCATCCAGGTAGGCCTGCGATGGTGCTTTATTTGTGGACTGGATCATCACCTCCTGCACATAATCAGCAGGAAACTGCTCCAGGCTATTCATCTGCGCAATAGTGGTGAGCAATACGCCGAACTTTCCTGGTCCGATCTGGCTATAATCACGCGTAATCCCAATAATGTGCCAGCTCGCTTTATAGCGCCCGACGTTAAAGCTAATGGTATTCCCCACCTTCAGGCCTGATTTATCGGCGGCATCTTTACTGATAATGACCACATTATTCGTGTCGCTACTGTTGAACCAGCGCCCGGCAACGAGATCTTTGTGGTAGATCTGCGTATCTGCCTGCACGCCCGTTAACGCAGCATCGCCCCAATTCGTCGTGGCATTGTCCTGGTTCATACCCTCGATGCGCTTGATGCCTGGCACGGTGGACAATGTGCGCTGAAAGGTACTTTGCGCAATGGGATCAGAAATGGAGACTGAGACATCGAAATGATAGGTATCGTAGACCTGATTAAGAAAACTATTGAAGGAGAAATTCGCCGTCTGTACTGCCAGCAGTGCCGCTCCCGCGATTGCCAGCGTGACCAGCGTCAAGACCGAGCGCAGGCGCTTGCGAAACATGTTGCGCATGCCAAATTGCATCGTCTGTGGCAAAGTCCCGAAGATGGCGCGCGTCAATTTGCTCCACAGACCCTGTCCCGACGACGCATTATTCTCTACCCCATAACCGCTCAAAGCCTGCCGCACCGTAATGCGCGTTCCAATTGAAACAGGGATCAATGCCGCAAGCAGAGGCGTCACAATACCGATAGCCAGGCCGATCAACAACTGGACAGGCGAGATCTGGAGCGGCCCGATGTTCAGGCTGACCAATCCCCCCAGGTATTTTGACAGCGCATATCCGGCCAGGATGCCAATCACCAGCCCCAACACGGTGCCGATCACCGCATAGGTCGTCACCAGGGCCAGGTAATGGCGCATAATCTGACCGCGCCCACCGCCTATCGCCTTCATGGTTCCAATCGCCTGTACCTGCTCAGCAATGAGGGACGTGATGGTTCCCACCAGCAGAATAATACTCAGGAGAATAGCAATGAGGGAGAGCAGATCCATGATCTGAAACAGGCCATTGGCGATGTCACTCACGCTCGTATCGCGCCCCACGTCGCTGCCAGTCATCTTGATATGCTGCGCCTCGATCACGGTCGACAATTGATCCAATGTCTGATAACGCTGGTCATAGTTCTTGATCTGAATGGCGAAATTGGTCACGCCAGCGCGCATGAACACGCCCTCAAAATCATGCTCATCCATATATCCCCAGGCTTTTCCGTCAATCGATGCCTGAGCACGCCCCTGCGTCTGCACAAAGCCTGAGATCTTCTCATTTCTGTACGTACTCCCTGCCTGGATGGAAATGGTATCCCCAACCTTCACATCCGAAAGCGTGCGTGCCCCCGACTCCAGCACAATCTCGTTCGCGCCCGGTAACTTCCCCTCTAACAGTTGAAATTTCCCAATTTTGATAGTATTGAAATCAGGGATGCCCAGAATCTGGATGAGCTTTGTGTCCTGGCCGATCTGCCAGCGCGTCACAATACTGCCACGTGGCTGCACCGTTTTGACATTGGGCTGGCTCTGTAATACCTGTGCCAGGTCGCTTCTGGTTGGCTCTGTATAGATCTGGAGGTCTGGTTGCACCGTTACGTCGGAGCTATACGCCAGGCTCTGGCTAAACTGGCTGGATGCCACGCTGACGGCTGAAAAACCGATAATTCCAATTGCGATCCCAACAATAGTGAGGAGGGAACGCACTTTCCTATGCGTGATTTCTCTGATGACTTTTTTCGTCAACGCACTCATAAACCTATCTCCTGCCCTGTTTCTAAGAGCTTCTTTATTGCACACCGTCAGCAACAATACGCCCATCGAGCAGTTCAACATGATCATGAGCACGCGCCGCCAGACTGCGATCATGGGTTACATAGATGACGGTCTTGCTCCTTGCAGTAAGGTCTTCCAGGAGATCAAAGACCTGTAGTGCGGTCTTCGAGTCCAGGTTCCCGGTCGGCTCGTCGGCAACGAGCACAGGTGGATCATTCGCTAACGCACGCGCAATTGCCACACGCTGTTGCTGCCCACCAGACAACTCACTGGGCAAGCGATTGGCATACTCCTGCACATCTACAATCTTCAGGCAATCCATAGCCCGTTCACGCCACTGGCGACGTGGCAGCACATGGCCCAGTTCCAGCGCCAATAAGACGTTTTCTAGCGCCGTCAACGTTGGCAACAATTGGAAAAACTGAAAGACGATACCAACGTTATGTCCACGCCACTTCGCCAACTGATTCTCTTTCATGGCATGCAACGGCTTATTATCAAACAGGACACGGCCCGAACTGGGGTGGTCGATGCCCGTCAGAATATTGAGAATGGTCGATTTTCCACTGCCCGATGGCCCATTAATCGCGAAGAGGCTGCCCTTTGGCACTGCAAACGTAAGATCATCGAGAATGACCGTCTTTGCCGATTTCGTCTGTAGCACTTTTGAAACGTTCTCAACTAAAACCTGTGCCGTGCCAATATTTGCTGGGACAAGAGAGGTTTTGTGTCCAATTGTCGTCATTAAAAGCTCCTTTGCGGCTGCTCCTACCGGATATGGGATTATCCAGCAAGCGTGCTGTTTCGTTTAGTACTGGCTGAGCGTTCCTTGCTTCTTGGCGATCTTTTCGCACCACTTAAAAATGACCCAACCCACACATAAGTAGATGCTCGAATGAATGATGAGCCAGATCAGGCTCCAATCGTTCCATACCGAGCTAAGGGATTGTCCATTTTGCAGAATGCGCCGCAGCACATCGATGCCTAGCGTAATTGGCAATGTTTTAGCAATTAGCGCTAGCCACACCGGGAAACGGTCGATCGGTAGCAGCGAGCCAGTCAAAAACATAAGCATGTTTTGGATTAAATCAGCCATGGACTCGGTCTGTTTAAAGACCAGGGTTGCTCCACCTAGAATAAGCGTGAAGCCGCATAACCCGATCAAGGTGAGGATGAGGACTGGAATACTTTCCCAACGTAGCGGTAGCGTAATATGTAAAAGAAGCACAAGTCCCAATGCGGTCAGCAGCACCAGAATGGTAGATGTAATTAACATGGCAAAGATACGCCCCAACAGGAGGACCTCTGCGGGGGCAGGCGACATATACATTTGCTCCAGCGTTCCCGCCTGAGCCTCATCCGTTAAATCAGAGCTAATACCCGGTATAAGTACACGCGCATACAGCCAGACAATATATCCAATAAAAAGGGTGGTCAACTGCCCTGGATGAAACTGCCCATTCCCTAATAAAAAACTGGCACCAATAAAGATAATTGCAACCAGAATTACCTGCATCAGCACATTAAATTTGTAGGCCCAGACGACTAGTAGACGCTTATACGTCTCATTAAGCATAATTAAGAAGATGCTTTTCAAGGTTTTCCTCTTTCTCTCCCTCTGTGAGCAGATGAACAAATACATCTTCCAGGTTTGGTTCAACACGTTGTACAGATACAAGTGGCAAGTTCATCCCTTGTAACAGGTCAATATATGTATGCAATGCCTTCTGATCGTTGATTGATCCAGTTAGCACCGTCTCGTCATCACTGCTGCTCATTGTTAGTTCCGCAAAACTGGCGGCTTGCGTCTCATCCAGAATGCCCTTGACGCGAATTTCATAATGTTCCTGCCGAAAGAGATGCAACAGGCTATTCAACGGCTTGTCCACCAGTAGGTTGCCTTTACGCATGATCGCAACCCTATCACAAAGTTCCTCAGCCAGATCGAGTTGATGCGTGGTCAGTACAACGGTTCTGCCTTCCTCCCTGGCAAGCTTGAGTATCCATTCTTTCATCGTAGCGGAAGCCTGCACATCCAGGCCCAGAGTCGGCACGTCGAGCAAGACGATGCTCGGATTGGTTATCAAGGCGCAGGCAATCGCAACCTTCTGCTGCATGCCACGTGAGAATGTGCGAATCTCGTCGTTGCGCCGCTCCCACAGGTCAAGTTCCCGTAGCAGCTTCTCGGCATGTTGCGCCAGAGGCTTGCCCCACTGATCCTTCAAATGTCCAAAATAGATTAGATTCTGCCAGGCAGTCAGCCGCCAGTAGATATTGCGCGTTCCCTCTAACACCACACCAAGCTGCCGCATAGCCACGCCGCGCTCACGTGCAACATCATGTCCATTGATACGCACGCTCCCCGCCGTTGGAGTGACCAGCCCACAGGCCATCTTGATCGTTGTCGTCTTACCCGCACCGTTTGAACCGAGAAACCCAAATATCTGGCCCGCCGGCACGCTGAGGTTAAGATCGTTTACGGCCTTTACTGCCGTCTTGTTGCGTGTATAATATATCTTGCTGAGAGACTTTATCTCAATAGCTGCTGGCGGTTGCGCAACAATAGCCATGTCGAATTCTCCTTATAGAATGCTTCTGGCAATCAATTTTATTTCTCCTCCGGGAGAGCCTTTTTTGTTCATCTCCTTCAAGAGTACATCGCAAGATAAGGTGTTGTCATGCCGCGCAAAGCGTATTTTTCCTGCCCATCTCACCTTATTTTGAGATTATCCATTCACATGGGAAATGGGGTAGGG
>JACDAE010000288.1 GCA_013695595.1 Ktedonobacteraceae bacterium
CCCTACACCTGTATCGGGAACATAATGGCTGGATTGGCCTTGCATGCGTTCCCGATACAGGTGTAGGGGCGCGGTTTACAAGCCCGTTGGTATACCCAATTGCATGTCCGTTGCGTGCCACCTATACGGGTATGCTAAAATTGGCCTTGTCACAACTCTCAACTTTTGCTAGAATCGCAAAGGGATAGAATGTGGGAGTTGCTTCCACCATGACCCGGTTCTGCGTCGTGTCATGAATGATACAATACATGTAGCAGAGAAATCTGGATGTAATCTTCTTTTTTTGCTCAAGACTGAAATTACAATCCGAAATAACGCGGAGGTATGTTTTATGGATTTTGCCACCCTCATGTTTTGGATCATCGCTGTGGTCCTGGTGGTGGCGGCGTTGTTAGTCGTGACGCTTCGCAACATCGTACATAGCGCATTGTCGCTCGTGGTGGTGTTCGCAGCGGCTTCTGGTATTTATCTATTGCTCAACGCCGAATTCATTGCGATCGTGCAGATTCTCATCTACGCTGGCGCAGTGACCATTCTTATTCTGTTTGCTCTGATGTTGACCCGTATTAGCGGACAGCCCATTACCAATCCTACGAATAAGCAATGGTGGGTTGCTGTGGTCATCTGTACTTTTCTTGGTGCATGTATAGTCTATGCCGCGACCGTAAGCCCACGCATGGTTCCAGGTGATATCACCAGCGCGACAGGTCATCTCCCTGCTGGCGTCAATAATGTTGTGCGCATTGGTCAGTTATTATACAGTCCAACAGGGTATAGCTATGTACTTCCTTTTGAAATTGCTTCGCTGGTGCTGCTGGTTGCGATTATTGGCGCAATTGTCATCGGCAGAGAGGAATAAGGAATAAGGAATATGGGACTGACTCTCAATCATTTTTTAGTGCTCGGTGCCGCCCTTTTTGTGATTGGCCTCTTCGGTGCGATCTCTAAGCGCAACGCTATTGCCGTATTGATGGGCATCGAGATTATGTTGAATGCAGTAAATATCACTCTGGTGGCCTTCTCGTTTTTTAATACCGAGAAGCCTTATACTGGCTATCTAACTGGTCAAATCTTCGCTATTTTCATTATCACTGTGGCCGCTGCTGAAGCTGCCGTTGCCCTTGCTATGATAATTGCAATTTATCGCAAACGCAATACAGTGGATGTTGGCGAGATCGATATGCTGAAATTATAATTCAGATAGGCGAAAAGAGAGGAGTGTGCGTCTCCACTGTCAACTCTGACAGATTGCGCACAGATATTGTATGGATGTACTTTATACATATTCCTGGCTGATTCTGTTCGCTCCGCTCCTTGCGTTCGTGGTGATCATCTTTGGCACGCGCGTGTGGGATATGCTCAGCCGCCCGCAAGGTGAACGCCCTGCATCTGCCGCTGAGGCGCACGCAGTCGAAGGCCATGGCGCGGAGGGTGACGAACACCTGGCAGCCGTCCAGACCAGCCACGAAGATCATGATGAGCATACTGGACACGTCAATCCCCTGGATGATGACGAAGATCCTAAAGTAGCACATCTTACGTCAGGTGCACGGGCTAGTGGTTATGTCGCTATGGTTATTATGGCTCTGGCCTGTATTTACTCCTGGGCACTACTGCTGGGCTCTGCATTTTTTGACACGACTACCCCACTCCCTACCGGACCGATTTTTCAATATGACTGGGGAGTTTTGGGCGGACAGTATCAAATTGCGTTCCAGGTCGATCATCTTTCAATTACTATGCTGGTGGTCGTTACAACCATTTCATTGCTGGTACAATTCTACTCACAGGGCTATATGGAGAATTCGGCAGGTTATGCGCGTTTCTACTCGTACCTGTCACTTTTTGTCTTCTCAATGCTGATGATTGTGTTTGCGCGTAACTTCCTGGTTATCTTTATCGGTTGGGAACTGGTCGGCCTGAGTTCTTATCTGCTGATTGGTTTCTGGATCAACAAACGTGCCAAACCTGAAGAACAGCGTCCCTCGCCTTCCAGTGCGGCTGTGCAGGCGTTCGTAATGAACCGTATCGGTGACGTTGGTTTCATTTCCGGTATTATGATTTTGTTTGCGAACACCGGTTCCTTTGACTTTAATACAGTCCTGGCCCACGTTGGCTCAATGGATAAGGCGCTCCTGACGACGGCCATGATCCTGGTCTTCTGTGGTGCAATTGGTAAGTCTGCGCAGTTCCCGCTCCAGACCTGGTTGCCATCAGCTATGGAAGGTCCAACCCCCGTCAGCGCCCTAATCCACGCGGCAACTATGGTGGCCGCCGGTGTTTATATGGTGGCACGTACGTTCCCGCTCTTTGCCGCAGCTGGTCCCGAAGCGTTCGGTGTCGTGGCCTGGATCGGTGCCGGTACCGCCGCCTTTGCCGCGACGATTGCGCTGGTGCAGAGCGACTTCAAACGCGTACTGGCCTTCTCGACGATCAGTCAGTTGGGCTATATGTTTGTGGGTATCGGCGTCGCGGGTTTTGCCGATCCTTCCCTGGGATCTGGCGTTGGTATGTTCCACCTGTTCACCCATGCCTTCTTTAAGGCACTGCTCTTCCTGGGCGCTGGTAGCGTGCTGCATGGCCTTCATCATGCGACGCACCGCGAGGTACAGGATATGCGCGTGATGGGTGGCCTGGCAACGCGTATGCCGATTACCGCTGCCACCTGGCTGATTGCTACACTGGCGATCTCTGGCTTTCCCTTCTTCTCCGGTTTCTTTAGTAAGGAAAGCATTATCGGCCTGACCTTTGATCATCAATTGTGGGGTCTGTATATCCTCACGTTGGGAACTGCTGGCCTGACCGCTTTCTACATGCTACGGGCGTATATCCTGGCCTTTGGTGGCAAAGATGGTCGCTTGTTTGGTCTCTGGGGTGGCACCTATCGAGGTGAGGGTGAGCCGCACGAATCGCCGAAGAGCATGACTATTCCGCTGATCCTGCTTGCCATCCCGGCGGTGCTAGCTGGTTACTGGGTTGGTTTCTATGGGTATGCTACAAAGGGTGCGCCGAGCCTGGATATTCTCGGCCTGCTGGGCAAGTTGGATACCTGGGTTGGTGTCCTGGTCTCATTGGTGGGATTAGGTGTAGCTTACATACTGTATTGTCGTGTGGAGGCCGCAAAGCTGGAAGCTGTTGTGCAAAACAACGCGCTCCTGCGTGCATTGCACCGCATTTTGTATAACCGCTACTACTTTGATACGCTGTACGACTGGATCGTGCGTTATATCGTGCTCGGCCTTGC
>JACDAE010000290.1 GCA_013695595.1 Ktedonobacteraceae bacterium
CCTCTACCCAGAAACATGAAGAGGGTTAACCGCATCCAGGCCCAATTCTGGGTCTGCATCCTTTAGAGAAAACATTGGAAATAGGTATAGAGGCGTATGATTGATTTTGGGTACTATTTAGCAAATACCTGTAAATTCTTATACGCCACATTGGCATCCGCGCCCCCACTCGTTGTGGTTGCCAGAAACGCAATATTCCCGGTCGCATAGGTCGCGTCATTCAATTCTTTTAAGAAGACGTTGTTTGCATAGAAATCGAGCGTATTGCCAGCAGCTCGTATCGCCAGCGTGTTCTTGACATTGGTGCCACCCTTCAGTGCCTGGGCAGGTGTCCAATCCTGCAAAGCGGTATCGCTCAGGCTGAAATTTGTAGAATGCGAGATCTTGTAGTTGCCTTGCGTGTCTATCTCAAACAGATAACCTGCATAGGCACCACCCAGTTGCTGATTGTTGACGCGAAAGAAAACTCCGCCTGTATGTCCACTGACAATGGCTACATCCACTGATACAGCCATATTTGTATACGTGTTGCCCGTCTCGATACAGCCTTTTAATGCACCATTGAGGTCTGATGCATTCTGCATTACATGATAGCCATCGCCTTCAAAAACACAATGCGTGGTGTCATTATCCCATTGCGCGCTCTGTGTGGCCGGATTGTTGGGACTGGTCAGTGGATCCGTATAGCTGGGAGTACCAGTTGTCGCTGTTTGAATAACTCCTGCCGTCGCCGTGACCTGGGCCTGTACGGTCGCGGTGGGAGCCACGATAGCTGTGGCCGTCGCATTTTTCACCGCCTGCACGGTCGCGGTGGCTCTGACCTGTGCGGTGGCCGTCGCATGAGTGGACGCCTGAGCCGTCGCCGTCGCTCCATTCACACGGGCGGTCGCAGTGAGGTTGGTGGTTGGCGTCGCGGCACCGGTGGTTGGCGCGGGTGTAGGCGAAGCGGAGGCGTTACCCGGCGTGCGTGTCGCTCCTACATAGATTATTGGCACAGCGATAATTAAAAGCAGCACCAGCGCAATTATGGCTACAATAAGTCCACGTTTACGCGCTGGTGAAACTTGCTGTCTTAACTGCATTGGTTGCTGTGGATATGCCTGCGATCTGTATTCGGCAGGCGCATAAGGATAGCTCCCCGTGGACTGGGGAGCCTGAACCGGTGGTTGCACGATTGGCGGATGAGCGGGTGATGATGGCAGGATAAGTGGCTCTACACGCACTGTACGGGCGGAGGCAGCATCTTCTCCCCAAAGAGGCGTCTCTGCATCCGCGAGGTCTTGTGTTGGACGACCGCTCACGGCCTGACAGAACGCGTCAGCCAATTCGATTGCACTCGGATAACGACGGCCAGGATTTTTCTCCAGGGCACGTAACATCACGCGCTCAACACGTGGTGGGATGTCTGGTACAAAGGTGCGTGGCATTGGAGGAGCTTTGCTCACATGCATCGCCACAACGACAATCTGTGTATCGCCTCGAAAAGGGAGTTGCCCGGTCACCATCTCAAAAAGCAACACGCCCAGAGAATACAGATCACTCAATACATCCGCTTTGTGATGTGGCTCAAAGAGTTCAGGTGCAACATAATCAACGGTGCCAAGCACATTGCCGGTACTGGTCAATTGCGTTTCATCAGTAGATATACGGGCAATGCCGAAATCCGAGAGGTAACAATGTCCGGCATCATCCAGTAGAACATTGGAGGCCTTGATATCGCGATGAATAATGCCCTGGCTGTGGATATAGTCCAGAGCATCGGCAATCTCATTCAAGTAGCGGCACACCTCAGTCAAGGTCAGTGGCGAGCGACGAATACGTGCTCGTAGGGTGCCTCCGCTCATAAACGGCATTACGATGTAATATTGTGGAAAGCCTTCAATGCTGTCTTCACCCGTATCATACACGGGCATGAGATGGGAATTGCGCAGAGAGGCCATCATCCGTGCCTCACGAATAAAGCGCTTAAGCATCTCTTCATCTTGACGCTTAAATACCTTGATGGCAACATCGCGCTCAAAACGTGGATCATATCCCTGATAGACATTGGCCATTCCACCGCGACCAATGAGTTGCTTCAATTTGTAACGACCGAGGTTTTTGCCCTCCAAGTCTACCATAATATATACTCTTTCCTGCTCCAACCGTGCGGGGAACTGTATAAGCCTGAGCTTACGCGAGCACTGTAAATGCAACCTCCTATGGAGGCATTCACAGCACTCACTAAGCCCAAATGACATTCAACAGTTACTAATCTGTAGTATCATTCCCCGACTGTAATTTCCATAAGGTGAGCAAGAGTTGCCATGCAAGGAGTTCACGCCGGGTGAGCATTCTCGCAAAGGGCCTATGACCCACTTTACGATGAATAAAACACTGGTCAGAGTTCTGGAATGATTGGTGGCATGCATATCTTTTTCTCATTACAAACAATCTCCATTCGCCTTTGCAGGTACGCTTCATGCGTGATTTTATTACGCTCACTCTACATTATATCTTGACGTATTTATTTATGCCACCATCAAATCGGTACACGGGACTACCAGCATGAAATTTGAGAACTCCATTCTGAGATGTGAGCCAGATCAATACCCGTGTCCCTCGTGGCAACTTTAAATGATATCCCCAGTGATCGAGCGCACTGGGGCCAATTACGCCAAAGAGCCATACACCTCCATCATCATCAATCGTATTGGGTGTGAGTTGATCACAAGAGAGCGAGTTATCGTCATGAATATTGTCTGCCTGAAAATCGCAGGCGCTCAAAGACATTCCATTAAGAGATGCGCCTGGGTCTGCATAGGGATAGGTGTCGAAGCCAGCAATATGCTGACGGGCAAGCGTGGCCTGAGTCCAGACCCACGCACCGACATGCAGTGCCAGCGTTGTCTGTACCAGCAAATGCACCTGTACCTGTGGGGCAAGACGCACAGTGAGATTACAACCACCAGAACAGTCAGGGGTCAGCGGTCGCTGCGGCACATTAATAAGGGGAGTTGGTATGACCTGGGCGGCGGTATTAGACGCTATTTTCAGCACTATCCCCCCAAAAGCAACCAGGGGATAGTGTGGAGACAGCGTCATTGTCATGCCGGGTTGCAGTGCGTGACAATCCAGGCCCACCGTTTTATCTAGCGCCTTTACCGTCTCTGGCTTCACATCGCTGAAGACCTGACCAGCATCATTCATATTCATCTGAAAGGCCAGCACAGAATCACAAGAATCGCCTGCTGCCGTGGTGTAGAGCCGTAATCCTGCCAGTGGCAACACAGTTGGAAAAGCGGGATATGGCGTTGGAACCACGGTTGGAGCCGAGGCTGAAGCTGTATAAAACAGTTTTGTAAGGGACGGAAAGAGCTGATTACCGAGGCGTTCACCAAACAGGTAAGTTGGAATAGCCACAGCCAGCAGGAGCGAGACCAAAATGAGGAGTTTCCAGGGAATAGTGGCGAAGATAATCCGCAGATTCTCCGCAGGCCTACTCCTGGGATGAAAGCGTCGCGCCATCGATCGACTCCTCTCTATAAGTTAGCATTTTCCAATGAATAGTATACCAGAGAGAAATGGATGTGGCTATTCTCCAAAATGAGTATAGTATCAAAAAGAGGAGGTACTCACACAAAGTTGGCAACCCTGTGTGAGTACCCAAAAGTTACGGCTTAAACAAAGCAATGGCAGGATTTGCGCCACCAGTCCAACCGAAGAGCGCTTGATTGTCCCATCCATCGCCTGATGCAGGATTCGTGGGATCCCACCCATTACCAGTAGTCGCAATCCATGTTGGCTCCCAGTAGAAGACGCCAATCGCTCCACCCGCGCGGGCAGCCGCTAGAACGTCTCTGAAGTTATTGTACTGACCGGTCCAGGTCGCGGGATAGCCAGAGCAAGGAGACGATGAACTTACAACGTTTGCCTCACTATCAGCATTTGCCGTCGTGAATGGATAGGCCGTTTCAGCGATGATGGCGGGTTTACCATAACGCGATATCATATCGGAAACAACGTTAGTCATCCCCGACATGGGGCCGTGATAGTAGCAATAGTAGGACAAACCTGTTATGTCCCACTTCACACCCTGCGCCTTGATGCCATCATAAAACCAGCGTGCATGAGCATCGCTATCGGCATCGGCAGTGTGGATGATGACCTGGGTACCACTATTGCAGGCTTTTGTCGCATTGTAGCCTGATTTCAAGAGTAGGCCGAGGTTGGTAAAGTTACTGTTAATAACCTGCCCGGTGGGCCACAACATGCCTACATTGATTTCGTTGCCAATCTGCACACTATCGGGTGTCGTACCCTGTGCCTTCAACGCGGTACAAACCCCATACGTGTAGTTATATACATCTGTCTGGAGCTGGCTAATGCTGTGATTCGCCCACGCAGCAGGCTTGCTCTGATGACCTGGATCGGCCCAGGTATCCGAGTAATGGAAGTCAACCAACAGCTTCAAACCTTTCGCCTTGACGCTTTTCGCAAACTGCAAGACTTTGGTTTCGTTATTATAGCCACTCTTCGGATTGACCCAGATACGTAGACGGATGTAGTTTACTCCGTTATCCTTGAGGATCTGCAATGGATCTCCCTGTGTGCCGTTTGCATAATAATACTTCGCGCCAAGGTCTTCACCATGTTGTAATGAGGAGACATCAGCACCGAGCATCGTAAGTTTGGAGGCAGCTATTGCAGGAGTGGGGGTTGCGATAGATCGTGTGCCGAGCACCAGCGCCACGATCAACAGTGTAGAGGCCATAAACAACCTGAATACTTTTTTTGCCATCGTATCATTTCCCCTGTTCGTCATTGTAGGGAGGCAATAACAGACGCGTTACGCCTATGTCTTGCGTCGTCATTGACCCGGCATCCATGCAGCCACGGCAGTTAGCGCAAAAATAAAAAATGTCGGGCAATGCCTTTTTTGTCGCTCTATTGGTGGCTATCTATAAGAAAGAGTACTTGATTTATCGGTAAATGTCAAGATTTTGCGGAGATCAGCGTCGGCAGAGGTGCAAAAGAGGGTACCTCCAAATATTAGCAAACGCGCGAAATAGGGTAGGGGTGCGGCTCAGATTTTCGCAATCTGGCAGATCGATCGAGAAAGCGTGCTCTTTCAGAATGCCATCAGGGTAGGGAGGCCATTTATAATTCCTGGTTGCTTGTTTGCTTGGTAACCCCGGAATTATAAATGGCTTCCCTACCCTGATGGTCGCTCTGCGAAAATCTGAGCCGCACCCGGATTATAGGTATTTATAGCGCATTTACGCCAACCGGATTATGCAGTAGGAACGATATTCTGGTATCCATATTGCGTACTTTTCCACAATACTTGTCCGGTACGTGCATTGAATGCTTGTACACCAGAACCAGAACCATTCGTTGAATATTCTGCCTTGCTCCCGACAAAGATGATCCCGTTGCTCATAGAGAAGCCATCGAGAACAATCGTGTGCAAAGGCTGTTTCCATACAATCTTTCCTGTAGCAGCATTGAGAGCGATCAGGTGCGATTCCAATCCATTCCTCCCCTGATCTACTGCGGTATACACGGTACCATTGCTGGCCGCGAAAGGTTCCTGAACGCCACCAGGGACTGATGTGCTCCAAAGTTGCTTATTGCTCTGGATATTATAAGCATATACTTTGCCTGTGAATGGCTGTCCAGGGATACCTATGAATGTACCAAAGTACAGAATATTCTGATCTACGATAAAGCGAGAAAGTGCAC
>JACDAE010000299.1 GCA_013695595.1 Ktedonobacteraceae bacterium
GAGCACAGCATTGCAAGCGATCCCCACGATGGCAGAGCGCACTATTACCTGGGAAATGCACTGTATGATAAGAAGAGGCATCGCGATGCTCTACGGCACTGGGAAGCATCGTATGCGTGTGACGCAACCTTCGCGACCGTACAACGCAATCTGGCGCTGGGTTATTTCAATATTATGAAAGATACAGAACGCGCATTACACGCTCTTGAACAGGCCTTTGCCATCGACCCAACCGATGCTCGTATCCTGTATGAACTGGATCAGCTCTACAAGCGCCTGAACGTTATCCCTGCAAAGAGGCGAGAGCACCTGGAACGGCATTGGGAACTGGTTGTGGCACGCGATGATCTCTACCTGGAATATGTCACGCTGCTCAATATCATGCAGGACTATGCAGGGGCCATTGCGTTATTGAGCCAACGCCGCCTTCATCCCTGGGAAGGTGGTGAGGGAACCGCGACTCGTCAATATGTCTTTGCGCACGTCGAGATAGGCAAGCAGCTTCTACACTCTCAGCAAGGGCAGGAGGCGGTCGAGATGCTGCTCAAGGCGTTAGACTATCCAGAAAACCTGGGCGAAGGAAAATTGACGGGCGCACAGGAGAATAATATTCGGTATTACCTGGGGTGTGCCTATCGTGATCTTGGGGAGATGGAGCAGGCCACGCATTGTTTTCAGCTTGCCGCGCGTGGCATTGAAGAACCAACCAGCGCCATCTTCTACAACGATCAGCCACCCGATATGATCTTCTATCAGGGATTGGCGCGGCTTCAGCTCAATGACGATGAGGGTGCACTCAGACGCTTCTCAACCCTGATTGCGTATGGAGAGCAGCATCTCGCCGACGCGGTGAAGATTGACTATTTTGCCGTATCGCTGCCCGACTTTCAGACCTTCGAGGAGGATCTGCAAAGGAGCAACAGGATACATTGTCACTACATGCTGGGCCTGGGGTATCTGGGCCTGCAAGCGTTTGAGCAGGCACGAGAGCATTTTGACCAGGTGCTTCTGCTTGACATTGCCCATCAAGGTGCAATGGTGCATCTCAAGTTGGTGCCTGATGATGAACCAGAATGATCATCGATACTTCGTCACACCGCTTGCAATCTCTTGTGAACTCTAGCAAAGCGAAAAAGTGGCGCAGGACAAAGTTCGTTTGCCTTGATAGAATATGATGTGTATATACATAATAAATGCCTGGAGGGTGGAAAGAATAATGTCAACGGAGATGAACAAAATCGATGCGGCTGTTACTATCACCGGGCTCTGCTTTGAGCATCATCGTGAGGCGCTTGGCATCGGTGAAGCGCGACCTCGCCTGTCCTGGATGGTTGATACGGCTTCTGCCATGTGGTATCAGGCTGCCTATGAGATAGAGGTGTATGGACCAGATGGCCTGCTGCGCGACCGGACGCAACGGGTGGAGTCCAACCAATCGGTGCTCGTGCCCTGGCCGTTCGCGCCGTTTTCCTCACGTGAGCGTCTCCGGGTTCGCGTGCGTGCATGGAGCGTTGCCGGGCAGCCATCGGCGTGGAGCACGCTCTACCCCGTCGAAGCAGGACTGCTCCATCGCGATGATTGGTCCGCACGGTTTGTGACACCCGACTGGGAGGAGGATACTTCTCGACCGCAGCCTGTGCCGTTACTACGCCATGCATTTGATGTTCGTGCGAATGTGACGAAGGCACGCCTCTATGTGACGGCCCTGGGTGTTTATGAGGTGCAGATGAACGGTATCACTGTGGGCGATCATGTCCTGGCTCCCGGATGGACCAGATATCACGATCGTCTACACTACCAGACGTTCGATGTGGCAGGCTTGTTGCGCGAAGGGCGCAATGCCCTTGGTGCTTTAGTGGGCGATGGGTGGTATCGTGGTCGCCTCGGCTTCGGCGGTGGTCGTCGCAATATCTACGGCGACCGACTCGCCTTGCTTGCCCAGCTTGAGATCGATTATGCAGATGGTACGACCGAGTGCATCGTCACCGATGAGGGCTGGCATGCCGCGCGAGGAGCGATCCTTGCCAGCGACCTCTATGACGGCGAGACCTACGATGCCCGCTTAGAACGTCCTGACTGGTCGCAGCCTGCCTGCGATGATCACGATTGGGTCGGCGTCCGATTGCTCGACCGCGACCTCAGCACGCTGATTGTGCCATCAGGGCCGCCAGTGCGCCGGATCGAACAGATCGCGCTCCTGACCATTACCACTTCACCAACCGGGCGTACCATCGTCGATTTTGGTCAGAACCTGGTTGGTTGGCTGCGCCTGACCGTCCAGGGACAGGCAGGATCGATGATAACCCTGCGTCACGCCGAGGTTCTGGAGCATGGCGAGTTGTGTACCCGTCCGCTACGTCTGGCGCAGGCCACCGACCGCTATATCTTGCGGGGCGATGGCATCGAAACCTGGGAGCCACGCTTCACCTTCCACGGCTTCCGCTATGCTGAGGTGGAAGGCTGGCCTGGTACCCTGCAGGCAGACGACATTTGTGCCGTGGTCTGCCATTCTGATATGGAGCGCACAGGCTGGTTCGAGTGCTCAGATCCGCTGCTCAATCAACTCCATGAGAACGTGGTGTGGAGCATGCGTGGCAACTTCCTCAGTATTCCGACGGATTGCCCTCAACGTAACGAGCGGTTGGGCTGGACGGGCGATATCCAGATATTTGCGCCGACGGCCTGCTTCCTCTACGAGAGTGCGGGTTTCCTTACCTCATGGTTAGCGGATGTGGCGGCAGAGCAGAACGTGGGTGAGGGTATCGTCCCTTTCGTTGTTCCCAACGCTTTGCCCATGCCCTCCATCCCAGCGGCTGCCTGGGGTGATGCCGCTGTGATCGTGCCATGGGTACTCTACCAGCGCTACGGCGACGATGGCATTCTAGCGACACAGTTCGCAAGCATGCAAGCATGGGTTGATCATATCGATAGCATCGCAGGTAAAGGACATCTGTGGGATAAAGGCTTCCAGTTTGGTGATTGGCTCGATCCGAGCGCTCCACCAGACAAGCCAGCAGATGCACGGGCTGACCCACACGTCGTCGCCACCGCCTATTTTGCTCGCTCCGCTGAACTGCTGGGGCAGGCCGCAGGTGTTCTTGGCCGAACAGAGGAGCAAGCGCGATACCTGCGGCTCGCAGCAGAGGTGCGCGAGGCATTTGATGCGGAGTACATCACCCCCGCCGGACGCATACTGAGTGATGCTGAGACAGTCTATGCATTGGCATTGGAATTTGGTCTGCTCAAGAATGACGAGCAGCGTCGGCAAGCAGGTCAACGGCTGGTCGAGCTTGTGCGCAGCAGTGGGTACCATATTAGTACTGGCTTCGTGGGAACGCCATTGATCTGTGATGCCCTGTGTAGTGCTGGTGAGTATAACACAGCCTTTCACCTGCTTATGCAGCGTGAATGCCCATCGTGGCTCTATCCCGTGACCATGGGAGCAACCACCATCTGGGAGCGCTGGGATAGTTTCCTTCCAGATGGGTCGGTCAATCCAGGTGATATGACCTCGTTCAATCACTACGCCCTGGGAGCCGTTGCCGACTGGCTGCATCGTACTGTAGGTGGCCTGGCACTTGCTGCTCCGGGATATCGGCACCTTGACGTTCAGCCACATCCAGGCGGAGGACTAACATATGCCAGCGTGCAGCATAGAACTCCTTATGGCCTGGCAGGGTGCACATGGACGATCAAAGGGGAGACCATCGAGGTCGTGGTCATCATCCCACCCAACACCACGGCCAGCGTTACCCTTCCCGGAGGCGATGGGACAGCCATCGAGGTCGGCTCTGGAACATATTGTTGGGCCTACCCTCATCACTTGCTCACCTGAGAAAAACCATCCTGGAGCCCTCTTTGCTGTGTCAATCTTCAAGAGGAGGCTCCAGGCTCAATTCCCCACCCTTCACTTTTTAGTGGGAAGCGCTGGCCCGGTTCGCCGGGTGAAACTTCCCACGAGGAAGCAGGAACCGAACGCTGAATGTGGCGTGTCCACATTTGGGTAAGTTTTGGATAACGGTTCCGACATTCTTACACGAGAGTTTTGTGCTCAAGCTCCCTCTCTGCTTATTTGCTGGCTCTTCACACAATTCACATTGTGTTTCCATTCATGCGCTGTGACTACTGCCCGTTGATAAGATGGTCAACCTCTCGTTGTTGTAGAATGTAGCGCCAGGGATGCATCTGGTACATCTCAGCGGCTTCGAGGGCCTGTATCTGATCCTCTAACTGCGTCCAGGTCCTGGTAGAAAGCCAAAGGGAGAGGCAGCCATACGAGAGAAGCGAATTGGTAGCAAGCGTGCTTGACGGGAAAGATTTTGCTCCTCTAAAAAAAGTTTTATGGCACTTCCTACGTTTTTCTTCACACACTCCCGCTATTCTTGCACTGTACGAGCGTTGTGTCGGGGCAAATAGACCTGACACTATTGTACATGAACGCCAGTACTCTAGACTATCGAATCATTACTTATAAGGAGAAAACAGCATGTCTCAAAAGACTGATAACCAGATCACTCAGGATGTCGTTGCCGAATTTGCGTTTCCCGCTGTCACATTCAGTTGTGCGACCCGTGTCTGGGCCTTCGTTAGCTCGGCGCTCAATGATGCTGGAGCTGTCCCCACAGGGAGAGCGCCTGTGCACGCTCTTTACCCTGAAAGCTCACTTGAATGTAACTGAGCACCTGCGGATATAATAAGGCTCCACCACATGCCTGGCCAACGCGAGCGGCAATCAGCAGGATTGGGTTGGGAGCAAAGGCACAAAGGGCTGAGAAGCCTGTAAAGAGTGCCATTCCGATTAGAAACAGGCGTCGTATCCCAAAGAGATCACCCAGACGTCCACCTGTAATGACCAGCAAGGCATAGGGAAGCGAATAGGCGGCTCCGATAAGCTCTATTTCAGTTGGGGTAGCCAGGAGATCGCGCTGAATAGAAGGGATTGCCACATTTACAATAAAGCCATCCAACATCGACATAAAGGTCGCAATAAGAACGACTGCCAGCCCAAACTTGTGAGAGGAAGTCGTTGTAGGTGCTTCAGACACAATCGGATGGGCTTGATCTTCTGCTGAACGTAAAGACAAGATAATTCCTCCTTTTTCTCTACGCCTCTGGCATATTGCTCTACGCCAGGTTGCTGTATAGTTTCCTCGCAAACGCTTTTTCAGGGTTAGTAGGTGGCCTACGGGGCCACGCTACGGACTACGGGGCCACCTACTAAATGAGAATCCTGAAATAGCAAATTTCTACATGATAGAGGGGAGAGCCTTGCCGGTTTCGAGGAGGCTCTTCATGCTGGAGATGACGAAAACCCAGCCTACATGGAACTGTGCCTCCTCGAAAGTGGCATCATCGACATCAGTGTGGGTAAGCTTGAGCAAAGTGACAGGACCTACAGACTGGACATCCCAGATCACTGTTGAAGCAGGGGCATCGCCAAGCTAGGCAGGACGCCAGGTTGTTTTAAGATGACTCTGCGACTCGATCTCGATAATATCTCCATCCGAGATAACCGAGCCATCCAGACCATAGTAGTGATAGTTAGAACCAGCCTTCCAGTCAGATTCGACGCGCCCATCAAAATAATATTTCTGCGTCTGGTCACCATCAGTGATGGCCTTCCAAACAGTTTCAGGAGTGGCGTCGATAATGATCTCATACACATGCGATGTGGTGCTCATAATAGAGTAACCCTTCTTTTGACTTCAAATAGCGCACAACATGTTACGCTCTATTCCGTAATAGTAGCCGTTTCGCCATCTTTTAAGATTTCATGGGGAATTAATGCGGCTATGCACAACTATAGCACATTTCGTGGAGGAATTCTTCTTCAATATTGTGCTATTTAGACTTTGTAACTACTACCCGTGCTAAAGCAACGGGGCTTCTAGGGACAAACCCACGCTCGCGGACTATGAGAGTCTCTTTCTGCCCAATGCTATCCAATAAGTCCTTCAATAAGTATGGCCTCAATGAAAAGGTTCTGAACAGTCACAAAGATGTGGGTGCTTTGAAATATACTTGATATGGCGCAGAATTATCAAGAAATTATACGTAGAATTTGTAATTTACAAGTAATATGTGCTATACTCTACTGCTAATAGATCTTCCCAACGCTGTACAATTACGGTAAGCCTTGCCAGGAGCGTAAGAATTATGGAGTATTTCGATCCTCCCGTAAAATCTATCCACCCGGATGAGCGTTTGTATAGCGGGTTTGTGCCTGGTTTGCCTCCCGAACTGGAGCCACTCAAGTTGCAGTTGGTCGAGATACAGTGCAATGATTCCCCCTATAAAACAGCCGCCGTTCGTAGCGAATTGTTGTTACAGACACTTGCGCACGTGCAGGCTGATCCTGATTGTACACCAGAGGTATACGCAGCTCTACAAAGCGCTTTAGCAATTGCCTATCAGCAACACCCAGGTGGGAATCGTACCCAGGAGATGGAAGCAGCTCTTGTCGCATGCGAGGAAGCTTTGCGCGTCTATACATTGGAGCATCACCCTTCTCAGTATGCCAGCGTGCAGGTGACGTTGGGCAACGTCTATCGAGAGCGTGCTCTAGGAATACAACGTGACAATCTGGAGCGCTCTATTGCCTGTTATCGTGAGGCCTTGCGCGTTTCTACGCAGGCAGACCACCCTTACGCGTACGCTCAAGCTCAACATGGTCTTGGGCAAACATATCAGCTACGCATTGAGGGCGAGCGGCAGCATAATCTGGAACAGGCTCTTACTTGTTGTCACGCTGCATTGGGAGTGCGTACAACAGAGGCATTCCCTTTTGAGCAGGCCTTAACGTTGCATGTCCTGGGAACAGCTTTTATTCGACGTGTTGCGGGAGAACGGCGCGATAATCTGGAACAGGCCATCGCCTGTTTTCGTCAGGCGGAGGTTGTCTTCATGTTGGAGGCTTTTCCTAGAGAGTATGCGGAAGGTCAGCATGTTCTCGCTACCGCCTATTCACAACGCATCAGTGGGGAACAGCGTGATAACCTGGAGCAGGCCATCACCTATTATCATCAGGCCTTGCGTGTCTACAGGCTGGATGCTTTGCCTCTTGAATATGCCAGGGTTCAGAATAATTTGTGCCTGGCCTATTGGCAGCGTATTGCGGGAGAGCGACGCGATAATCTGGAGCGAGCCATTGCCTGTGGCCGTGAAGGGTTGCGCGTCTATACGCTGGATCTCTTTCCTTTTCAGTATGCGATGTTGCAGAACAATCTGGGGGCTGTATACCTGGTACGTTTTGCGGGAGAGCGACGCGACAACCTGGAGCAAACCA
>JACDAE010000326.1 GCA_013695595.1 Ktedonobacteraceae bacterium
CCACCACTCACCACCCCTTACCCCTACTGTTGCACCATCATTCTTCTTAATAGAAGCGGTATTTGGCGACCGCCCCCTATGTATCAACATCAACCTTTTCTATAATGGGTTGGTTCTACTTTATCGGTCACATCATACTTTTTAGGCTTTACCGTTGGAGTTGCCGTAGGAGATATCACTGGCTTCTTCGCTAATGGAGCCGTTTTCTTCCACGGATTTGTGATTTGAACACTCGCTGGCCCTGCCGGCGTACTGACAGTCACGGGTCCAGAGCTACCCGGCGTTGTTACTTTAGAGCCTGGAATGTAACTTTGCAGGCGCTTGTAAATATATTGGCCGGTTACAGTTGTCGGTTTGCCCTTATAATTCGTGATGAGCTGTGGATAACCACACACAGAATTCGTGGAACCGGCTGGCTGTGCATACCATGCCCATGCGACCCAACTGATCCTCAATGAATCCAGGTAGTCGTACAACTGACCAACATAGCCTGACCCACAATCGTACTGCCCACTCTCAGCCGAGATAACCGGATATGTTCTGCTGATCGCTCCGAAAGAACTATTCCAGGTGACAGGCATTTTGCTCGCATAGGGATAGGGGTGTGTATCGTATACAATATTTGACCCCGTGAGTCCATATGTGGGGAGATTATTTAAGGTATATCCCCAGTTCATACCCCCTACAATCACCAGATTGGTTGCTCCTGTGCTACGTACAGCATCGACTAGTGCTTGCATACCCACACCTGCATAGCTCACCGTCTTGGAACAATAGCAGTCATTGGAAAATCCTGTCACGCCTGTGTAGCTACAGCCATTCACCCAACAATTCCAATCCGGGGGATAAGGCTCATTATAGAGCTCAAACAGGACATTGGAGGAACCCTTATAGAGTGTAGCAACCTGGTTCCAGAACGTAATACTATCGGCGTCTGGAGAAGGCCATTGAGCGCCACCCTGACCTGATTGTCCACCTGCATCGACCCATTGTAAATCGATAAT
This sequence comes from Ktedonobacteraceae bacterium, assembly GCA_013695595.1. Taxonomy (GTDB): domain Bacteria; phylum Chloroflexota; class Ktedonobacteria; order Ktedonobacterales; family Ktedonobacteraceae; genus JACDAE01. The sequence continues at coordinate 1,005 of JACDAE010000326.1, forward strand.
AACGTTCAGGTTCAAGGCCGTCAGATTGCCCACTGTTTGCTGCACCAGGGCCTGATACTGCTGAGCGGTGCAGGGGTAGCCGGGCGCACCATGGAGCCAGAAGCCTTCTGAAACAGGAAGGCGCACCGTATTGGCCCCCCAATAGGTCTCTGTAGCTGTATTTTTGCCTGCACCCATATATGAAAGAGATTTTTCGTCGAGGGGACCTTCACCAGAACAATTATACTCCAGGCCGTCGCGACCGATACCATGAAAAATATATTGTGCCCCGTTGGCACCAAGAATCATGTTCCCTCTGACTGTATAGGGACCATTGGCGGTCGCATTGTAAGGCAAAGCGGAGGCTGCCGCGTGAACCTTCGAACCAGTGTTTTTCAGCAACGTCAAACTGACCGTCGCGACTCCCGCTACAACTACAGCAAATGCTAAGATGCACGGTATTACTACTTTTCGATACGATGCCATTGAAGCGTCCTTCTAGAAAAAATTAGCGTAATACAATAAAACCTCATACCACTCCACATGGCTCTCTATCTTCCCTCCCACCTTAAAAATTATTGCTTTAAACGGTCAGGTTCTCAACCAGAAAGTACTCTATCCTTCGATTGCAACCTACACCAGAATATCAACGTCACTCCATTTACAATTCGTATATTGTATCTATTGGTACCATCCGTTAGAGATATATTTTTATCCGCCATATTCATACAACGGACAAATGCCAAAACGGTAATGGTTAATGATATTTTTTTCCAAAACTCCTATATGGTATTTTTTCTCGTATTATGAATGGTTCCTTGACAATGCGAATATTGAATGGTAATATTTTATGTGGATAATGTAGTATATTCACTTTGAACAGGAAAATGATGAAAAGGGCATTCCATCTCGCAGTTTACACCGCCGCATGAGCGACCGCGCCGGGCTCATGCGGCAGGAAGTGGCACGTTACGATGCTTTCGCTTACTCTTTGTAGAGTGAGCAATGTAGAGTGAGCAATTTTCTACGTTGATCACAGCATCCTTGCAGTCCTTTTCCTCCGTCAACTCTCTTCTCATGGTGTGTGTCGCCGGGCAACACTCTTCCGTTGCTGATTTGTTCCGCGACACCGTGTGCTTCCCACTCCATTCATGCACGAGAGTATGCCCATTCACCTGTCGCCTCAGCTTTAACAAGCTGGGTAGCTTCTATTGGCATGTATTCATTACTTACCGTTTTTATCATTAATGGGAAGCGCATAAAGGATGCAAAACAGCTATGTTGCAAGTTAATCATATTAAACTTTCTTATGGGCCACGCCTTATTCTGGACAATGTTTCGTTTACTGTCGCGCCCGGTGAAAAAGCCGGACTGATCGGCGTAAACGGCGCTGGTAAAAGTTCTCTGCTCAAAATCGTCGCTGGCCTGCATGAGTCAGATGGTGGAACAGTCACCCTGCCACGCAGCTTTGGCTACCTGTCACAGGATGTTGCCCACGAAACGCCCATCGCCGCCGGCGAGACCGTCCGCGATTTTGTTTTCACCAGCACCGGTCTTGATAAGGCTATTCTTGCCTATGAAGAGCTCTCTCACAAGATTGCCGATGCAGCCAATGGCAATCTGCCAACGCTGCTGGAATACTTCGATAACGCACAGGCGGCTCTTGAGCGCCTTGGCTATTACGATGCCGATGCTCGCGTCGAACAACTCATCAACGGCCTGAATATCGGGGGCGTAACCCTGGATCGCACAGTCAGCACGCTGAGCGGTGGACAAAAAACAAAGCTCGCTCTGGTGCGCCTGCTCTTCCAGGCACCCGAATTGCTACTCCTGGACGAGCCAACCAACTTCCTGGACGTGGAAGCCGGCGACTGGCTGATGGAGTTTCTGGAAAGCTACAAAGGCGCTCTTCTGATCATCTCGCACGATCTGGACCTGTTGGATCGTAGCATCAATAAAGTCCTGCGCCTCAACGAGTTCACCCACAAACTCGAAGAATATCGCGGCACATATTCCAACTACCTGACCGTTACAGGCGACGCTCTGGCCCTGATGGAACGCACAAAACAACAACAGGAGCGTGAGATATCTCGCTTGCGCAAAACTTCCGATAAATTACGTGGTTTCGGCGCAACACGCGTGAAACAGCGTATCGCGATGGACAAACGCATCGCCTCCCTAGAAGTTAGTAAACCGCAGCTACCACAAAATAGTCGCCGCATCAAGATTGACTTTCCGGTACGTATGCCAAGCAGCCACCTTGTGGTGCGTGCGGACCATCTCAGCAAAAGTTATGGGAGCAAAGAGATCTTCTCCAACATCAACTTCGAGATTGAGCGCGGACAACGCCTGGTTATCGTTGGACTGAACGGTGCTGGTAAAACGACGCTGTTGCGTACTCTGCTTGGTATCACTCCACTTAATGGGGGCAAGGTCACCATGGGTGACCGTGTAGAACTGGGCTACTATGCGCAGGAAAATGAAGGACTCGATTATGACAATACCGTGCTGAACGAAGCAACGGAGATTCTTCCGGAGAATGTCAAGCGTGTACGCAGCATTCTTGGGCGCTTCCTCTTTAACGGCGATCGTGTCTTTCAGAAAATTGAGACATTGAGCGGTGGTGAAAAGACGCGTCTGGCACTGGCAAAAATGGTACTGGCCGGCCCTAATCTGCTGGTCCTCGACGAGCCAACGACGCACCTTGATGTCAACTCGCGTACCATCATAGGCGAAGCACTGGGCAGCTACAATGGTACCATTATCACTGTCACACACGATGTCGATTTCGTGCGTAACGTCAATCCCACCACCCTCCTGCTTATGCCTGAAGGACGCATTGTGGTTTATGACACGAAATATGATGATCTATTGGAACGTGCATAAAATATTATGCCGAACCTTGAAATCAACAAATACGGTGGGAAGCGGTACAATCTTTCCCACCGTATTTGTTGATTTCAACACATTTTTTCGTACATTCTCAAAAATCGCCTCGATAGGCTTCCCAAGGCAATCATTGGCAAGTTGGTACCAAGTTTTCTGATTGAAACGCGCCATGAATTAGTTTAAATAACAGAATGGGAGGGCCTCACTGCTTGTATTGCAGAAAATAGACGCAAGGCATGGGTCACATGACCCATATACCCACAATAGCTTCTGTTGTATCATTTACGAGAAGGTATATTTCTGATGGACAAGGCGCATATGGGAATGGAACGGCCTCCAATAAAGTCACGCGCAGTTTCCTCATGACCAGTATAGCAATTGACAGAAGTTGAACTTCGTTGTAATGTAGGAATAGCCGGAGATATCCGTTTATCGTGATGAATATTGTACTCTCACCATAGGCACCTCTCACTAAAGGAGGAATATCTATGAATATATCTGAGATCTTGCTGGTCTGTGGAGTGCTGATTGCCATCGTCCTCGCTCTGTTTCTGCCGATGCCGCATTTGCGGACGAAAGCGAACACACCGACTGATCGTCCACGCACGGACGTTGTTTTCCGTGATGATGATCGGTACTGGTCTGGAGGCTTCTTGTACAATAATCCCGATGATCCTGCGATGTTTGTTCCCAAGCGGTTCGGCATTGGGTGGACCCTAAATTTCGGCCACCCCCAGGCAAGATTGTTCCTGATCACAATAGTGGTACTGCTGCTGGTAATAGTACTGCTACCGCCCCTACTAGTAGCTCTCCTCGGTGGTGGGAGCATTCACTCGTCTGGATGCCACACGTTTGGATGCTAGCCAGAAAAAATGGGCTGAGGAGTTTCAACCTGAGTGTTGCTTGATCCAACTCCCAATCTCGCTCACCACTTCTTCGACCACGTGACTGGACACCGAGTAGGTGGCGGGAGTAGCCTTTTGCCCACCTGGGATAGGCATAAAGAGATGGCTGAGGCCGGGATACATAATAAATTGCACATCGTCGCGCCCACCTAATGCGTTCTGCCAGATCTGGAAATCATCGCGCGTGACCTGGTAG
>JACDAE010000337.1 GCA_013695595.1 Ktedonobacteraceae bacterium
CGATATCAACAAAGCGAGCGCCGTAGGCGCGAGGAAAGCGAGCGCCGTAGGCGCGAGGAAAGCGAGAATGAAATAGCCCTGATCTGGATACACTAAAATATATAGATGGAAGTAATTGAAACTTTTCCATTCAGCTTGACGTGAAAGCGAGTAGAAATGAGCAGGTATTGTTTCCCGATACATGTAAAGTGAATAGACAACACAAAGAAAGTGAGAGGAACCATGCCAGACTGGAATCAACATAGTATTCATACGCACATGCACGTATACTCTTCTGACGACCAGGATATAGGACATGTAGCACACATTTATGAAGACTCCTTCCAGCTTCAGAAAGGCTTGATTTTTCATCAAGAGCGCTACATTCCATACAGCGCTATTGCGACAGTAGAAAATGAACGTATCCAATTATTGATGAGCAAAGATGAAATAAGTGGAAACACTGAATGGGACAGGAGACCGAACTACGAGGACCATCTGGGAGATCCCACCCAACTCTTTTATGATCGTGGTCACGGCGTTCATGATCCATTTGATGAAACTAATCCGGATCGCACTTGAAAAACACGTTATTGTATAGTCAACGAGAGACAAAATTTCACAGGAAAACCAGACGCTGCATACAGGACAGAGAAATCAAGAACTGGACAGCAGAAGATACGGTTAGAACCTGATCTTATTTAAGGTAATCACCCGATGGTGTGTTGCAACAGATTCTTCTACAATCATAGAGAAAGAAAGTAAAAAAACGGACGCGTACCTATCGGCATAAACGTGCTCTTCTGCCTGTGAGTGCTGACCACGAGGCCATATGGAGTCCGACGCTGATTTTGTCGGTAAGTTTCCTGAAGGGAGCGTGGAGTCATGGCAAGTATTAATGCTGTCATTGATGAGCGTAAAACCAGACGAGTTAAAAGTTCGACGAAGAAAGAAGCCTTTTTCGCTAATAGCGCCTCAGCTCTTACTATTGAGCTGGATACCCGCACCAACGACATTCCTGAACGTATCACAGAATCACTCGTTGGGACGATACCAGCTCTGGAGGAGATAGCAGACGCCCTGCTCGATGAGGATGAAGACGAGGGTAGTAGCGAGATTGAGGCATTAGACGAGACTCACATCCAGGCGCAACGTGCACCTTCTTCCAGTGCACGTCAGACAACAGGTGCTGAAGATGCTTTTCAGAGCTACCTGCGCGATATTCGTGGCCTGGGCCTGCTAACTCATGCGGAAGAAATAGACCTGGCACAACGTGCTGCGGCTGGCGATAATCTTGCCCGACGCAAACTCATTGAATCAAACCTGCGCCTGGTGATCGCCATTGCACGCCGCTATACCAGTACCGGTGTTCCTTTGATCGATCTCATTCAAGAAGGCAACCTGGGCCTGATGCGGGCCGCTGAGAAATTCGACTACCAGCGCGGCTGCCATTTTGGGACCTATGCCACCTGGTGGATTCGTCAGGCCGTCAGTCGGGCTGCCGGTGAACATTCACGTCTCATTCACCTGCCAGAACATGTTGCGACACGCCTGCGTAAAGTGCGCCGTATAGCGGCACAGCTGTCACAAGAGAATGGGCTCGATCCCTTACCCGAACAGATTGCGGCCGCCTGTAATCTTGATGTCAATGAGGTGGTTGACCTGCTCGGCGTCATCGAACAGCCGGTCTCTCTCGATGCACCTATCGACGATGAGGCACGTTACTCTTTGTCTGATTCACTTGAAGATAATACTACTCCCCCACCAGCAGAAACGGCATCACAGCACCTGCTCGGTGAGGAACTCCATCGTGCTCTGGCCCTGCTCACTCCTCGTGAGCGCTCGGTCATCACCCTACGCTATGGTATAGGTGATGGACACAGTCGTACACTACTGGAAGTTGGCAAAGAACTTGGCATCTCGCGCGAACGTGTACGCCAGCTTGAAGTGGTTGCCCTTATGAAGTTACGTGGCATCAGCAACCATTCGGCATTACGTGAATGTGTTTGAACGGAACAAAAACGTAAAGGGCACCTGCGCAAAGGTGCCCTTTGTGGTATAGTACGGGTGATTTCTAATGTGGAGGTAGACACCTGTTTCAGAGATTGACGTTCACAAAACAGAGTCGCATCAAAGATATCATCTGGCTTTTCCTTATCACACGTGTTGCACTCATTATTCTTACCTATATTGCCTATATCCTGCTCACTGCCCCCAAATATTCAAGTACGCCCGTCAACGCCCTTGCTCTTTTTACCACCTGGAATAACTGGGATGCAGCGAATTATATGAGAATAGCTCAATATGGGTACGAGCAGCGTGTCGATCTGGCTTTTTTCCCACTCTTTCCATTGCTGGTCTCAGGCATCAGTCATGTATTGGGAAGTTGGAGCTACCTGCTGGTAGGGACGCTGATCAGCAATGCAGCCCTGTTGGGGGTCCTATTTCTCCTCTATCGGCTGGCAACTGACGCTTTCGGTGAGGATGTGGCACAACGTACGCTCTTATATCTGTGCATCTTCCCAACTGCGTTCTTCTTTTTCGTAGCCTACAATGAGTCATTGTATCTTCTGTTTACGCTGGGCGCATTTCTGGCTTTGCAGAGAAGGAACTGGTGGCTTGCCGGGTTACTTGGTCTACTGGCAACGGCAACCCGCTCAATTGGCATCCTGCTGGTGATACCATACCTCTATGAATTGTGGACCGAACGAGAACAGGTCCTGGCTGGTTGGCGTCGTATCTTCCCTGCCATCCTGCCAATCATCTTGATTCCACTGGGCATGGTATTTTATGGCATTTATTGTTGGATAACAACGGGCGATTTTCTTGCTTTCCTGCATGTGCAACAGCATTCTGGCCGTTACCTTGCGTGGCCGTGGCAAGGTCTGATCCAGGCTTTCGTGGCCCTGTTCATAATTTCACAACCCTTTGGATCATCGAATGAAGCTCACTTGCTCCTGGATCTTAGTGCAACGCTTGGTTTTATACTGCTGATCATGCTGGGTTGGCGTAAGCTACGTATGAGCTATAATCTCTGGATGGTGTGCACTATTTTGTATATTCTGCTCTATCCAGCCCTGGCTAAACCTGATATTTTGCTCTCCAACCAGCGTTTTGTGCTGGAATTGTTCCCGGCATTTATGACACTGGGAGTACTGGGCATTGAGAAACCAAATCTACATCGAGCGCTCATCCTGCTTTTTCCCACATTGCTTGCAGTATTGAGCATTGCATTTTTGATGAACCGTTGGGTGGTCTAAAAAATGATGAAACGTGCTCCTATTCGCAATATCATATGGCTCTTTCTTGTAACACGCCTACTGCTGATACTGGTCACATACTTTGGCTACATCTTATTGACGGCAGACAAGTATTCAAGCGCGTTGGTCTCACCTGGCACGTTCCTCTCATTCTGGAATCAGTGGGATGCTACACGTTACGTATCTATCGCGCAGTATGGCTATAAGACTCCCTTTGATTTTGCCTTCTTCCCTCTCTTCCCACTACTTACTGGTATCCTTTCTGCGCCGCTGGGGAGTTGGAGTTATCTGCTCGTCGGGATGCTCATCAGCAACGGGGCACTATTGGGCACGCTATTTGTGCTTTATCAGATCGCCGTTGATCAAGCTGGCGAAGATGTTGCACGCCGCTCGCTTCTTTATTTATGCATCTTCCCAACTGCCTTTTTCTTTTTCACGGCCTATAACGAGTCCTTGTTCCTGTTATTGGTAACAGGAGCCTTTCTAGCCATGCGTCGGCAACGCTGGTGGCTTGTGGGACTACTCGGTTGCCTGGCGGCTCTGACGCGCTCTGCTGGCCTGCTACTGGTTGCTCCATATCTTTACGAATTGTGGCAAAGCCTTCATCTTACCATAGGAAATCCTGCAAACTGGGGTAGAGGCGTCACCTTGCGTGCACCCGTGGGCCAATACCAACAACGACCTCCATCGGAACACGGGCGCACGCAAGGTGACGCCTCTACCCCAGAGGGAAACAATATCATCAAGCACTGGAGGGTTCTTGCAGGGAGATTAGCGCCAATTCTGCTCATTCCGCTAGGAACGTGCATCTATAGTTTTTATTGTTGGAAGGTGACCGGCAATCCGCTGGAGTTTGCAGCGGTGCAGGATCACTGGGCACGACAGCTCTCCTGGCCGTGGGTGGGTTTCTGGCATGCGGGCTTTGAACTCTTCCTCAATCAACCATTTGGCTCATTTAACCAGGTTCATATCCTGCTTGATCTCTGCGCAACCATCGGCTTTATCGTCCTGACCATTCTGGGATGGCACAGGATACGTGTCAGTTATAGCATCTGGATGGTGCTCCTTTTGCTCTATATTCTTCTGACACCAAGCGTCGGTCAGCGCGACCCGTTGATATCCAATCAGCGTTTCGTGCTGGAGATGTTTCCAGCATTTATAACACTCGCGCTAATTAGCCTGCACAGGCCGCGCCTGCATCAGACGCTTTTGCTCCTCTTCCCCATCC
>JACDAE010000345.1 GCA_013695595.1 Ktedonobacteraceae bacterium
CCTCTAAAGAGAGCCGTGTGCAGAGCCAACCCAATCGTAACCAGGGCAGCCAATTTTGATGCTGCAAAGAGCGTGTTGCGCCAGAATTGGAGTTCGCCACGCAGAAGTCCGATCAGAGCCTGATCAAGCACAATCGTAATAGAGGTGAAGCTCACACCAGCAGCAAAAATCAAGATGCTGCCAACGCTTGCACGTAACGACTGGAAGTCTACCGATACAAAGGGAGCAAAAAGTGCGAAAAGGATACCCGCCAGCCCTCCCACCAGACCAACCAGCAGGAGTGCGGTACTGATGAGAGACGCTTCTTTGCCTGGTTGACGTGGTAGTTCGCCAATTAAGAGTGTGCCCAATCCCAGTACACAGATCGCGCCGAGCAACATCATTGCGGATATGGCTGCCGAGGCAAGTCCAACCGCATGTGGATAGAATTGACGTGCTCCCACCCACCAGTAGGCAAATCCCAATACGCCCGTTACCAGGGTTGTACAGACCAATGATCCCGCATTGATAAGCATCACACGATTTGTTTTTAACCATTGATAGAGTTGCGTTTTCACGACACACTTCTCCCCTTTTCCACAGATCCATTCCCCTCTACTTGAAACGATGTAAGAGCTTTACGTTGTCCTCGTGTAATCCAGCGCCCCTTAAGATAGACAAATGGACCACGCCACATCCCCTTATAAGACATCGCTGCCAGCTCTTTTGGATAGATGACAGAGGTCGGCCTCTTTTTCTTTAACGATTTCATACTCATAAAAAGATCATAAGGTACTTTTGTAAAGAGATCAATCACCAGTTGGGGATGCTCAAGCAGGTTTTTAGTCAGATAAGCGGTTGCCCCAATTCCATAATGATAGATCTGCTGATAAAGTGCCTCATACTCGCGGCGGTTCTTATGATAAACCAGTGATGCAGGTTCATAAACAACATCGTACCCTTGCATAAGAAGCTTGAAATACGCGGCGATATCTTCGCCACTCTGCACGAGACCCTGTGTGCCAAGAGCTGGATCGAAGCCGCCAATAGCACGCAAAAGATCGGCCTTAAATGCCATACTGGCGCCAGCACCGAAGAGAGCGATTTTATAGAGATGCACATGCCGTTTTCTTCTGGTAAAGATATGTTGGCTGAAACGCCACTGATCGCTATACCCACTCTCTTCATCATGGCTTTCAAACAGGATCTGAGCTGGTGTTTCCAGCTCGCCTGAGAGGATCAGCCCGGTGACACAGCCAACATTGGATGTAACCTGAAACGCTTTCACTAATTCAGCCAACCAGTAACGATCAACGAGCACATCATCGTCGGCAAATGCGAGGATTTCTCCCTTTGCCGTTTGTATCCCTCTATTGCGTGCCCACGAGACACCCGCCCGCTCTTCGCGTACATAACACACGTGTGGGTGATCCTGATAATTTTCATGCATAAAATTTGCCGTTGCATCTGTCTTCGGCGCATTATCGACCACGATAATTTCATACTGTGGATAGTCCAGGGCCAATAATGCATTCAGGCAGGCGGGAATGCGCTCCGGGCGCTCGTGCATTGGCACAATAATGCTGACGAAAGGTGCCTCCTTCAAGAAGCGCTCTCGTTCCTCAATACAATAGGGTTTCTGTGCAACCTGAATACCCTCAGATCCAAGGCCTCTGATGGCTGGCAAGTTGTCCTGCTGCAAATGCACACTGATCTTTGCCCCTAACGCATTCCATATATGCTGTGCACAATCGTCGGCATTGATTGGTCCATTAGTGAGATCCAGCTCAATCATCCCTAACGGGCGGCTGTGCAGGCGAATCAGGCAAAGTGCCTGTCGATAACTGTACCCTTTATCCTCTGGTGATACTGGCAGCAGAGGTTGTCCGATCTCGATTTCTAAAATGCGTATAGGTGCAAGAGCCATGTTTTCAAATTCTTTACTCATTGTAATAGAGACCTTTTAAGGCTTTATCGTATTGGTAGCGCTGGTTTAACAATTTTTTGAACGTTCACTTCAATTCCTGTATGCTTAAAACGCTGTTTGATAGAACCAACAAGGTACCCTGTCATGGTAGTGGCCAGGCCAAACACGATTGCTCCCGCACGCGCGATGCCGGCAATATCATGTTGAACGAATGTATCCTTCAGCCCATGTGTCACACCATGCACAAGATTGCTGACGATATAGGAACGTTCGGAGGAAAGGCCGTCTTTTGCTCCCACATACTGAGCAACGACCGCCTTTGACAGACCCTCAGCATAACAACGGGTGCGAAAGTAGCGCCATGTAGCACGTACGGCTGGAATACGATGGTGAATGATGGCTGCCGGCTCATAGAGGAAAATCTTCTCTGGCCAATGCTGCCGTGCACGAATGCAAAGTTCCGTCTCTTCACCTCCCATTGGGCGGGCACTACTATCTCTACCAATCCCACTGCGGAAGCCTCCAACCACCTCAAACAACTCGCGCCGATAGCATGTGCAACCACCAAATGGATTGCGCACGACGACCGGCTGTATTGGACGCTCCTGATAGGTACAACCCAACGTCCAATAGAATTCTATAGGAAACCACTTTGGCTGTTTACTTAACCAGTAGGGTTCAACCGTGCCGCCTGTACCCATTACCTGTGGATCTTCGCAACAACGGCACAGGCGAGCCAGCCAATCGGGCTCTGCCATTGCGTCATCGTCAAGGAAGGCAACTAGCGTTCCCTGGGCCACCGCTACACCACTATTACGTGCACCAGATAATCCCTGCGGTTCGCTATTGGCTATTCCAATAACACCTGGGAAAGAGGCCTGGACACGGGCAAGCAAGGCAGGGTTATGATCTACTACGACTATAATTTCACGAGCGTTTTGCGACTGCACCGACTCAACTGCGGCTACAAGATCATCCCAGCGCTTCTCTGTATATGAACATATGATTATGGATGCATCGAGTATTGTATCTGTCATCGTACCAGAACTCTCCTTTTTGTAAGCGCTGCCGAACTCTGACGCGCCAGACGCCATACAGGCGTTGCCATCCGTTTGGAAAATGTGATAACGGGAGATGTTCCCTTCGTGAGTGCATTTGCCAGTTCGCCGACGCTCATATCGTCGCTCACAATGAGACGGGCCAGAGAGAAAGGATCGGTTGCCTCCGAACTCATTTCATATTTCACTGCGCAAGCAGACGTATATCCTGCATCCTTCACAATTTGCTTGACACCTTCTGTGTGATAGCCATATGGATAGGCAAAGCTCAAAACGTCCTGCCCAAGATGCTTTTCTAGCAGTTGCTTGCATTGCATGATTTCTTCCTGCGCCTGGGCAAGAGGGAGCGTATCAAGTTCAGGATGCGTATGTGTATGACCGCCACATTCGATGCCGACCTCATTGATACTAACGACCTGATCCCACGTGAGCATAGGCCGTGTCGCCTCGCCCTCTTTTTGTAACCAGCGGCTTGTAGCGTTCATAAATGCCGTGACGATATACAATGTAGCCGTAAAACTGTAGCGTTTAAGTACCGGCAGAACCTCTGTATAGAAATCTGAGAAGCCATCATCAAAAGTAAGCACAACTGGCTTGTCGGGGAGATTCCCTCCACCACGAGCATAGGCTTGTATAAGTTGTGTCACTGTCATAGGAGTGTAGGCATGCTGATGCAGGTAGGCCATGTGTTCATTGAACAAATCTGGCGCAACTGCAAAACGTTTAAATTTTGGTGCAGCATATTGGGAAACGCTATGATACATAAGGATTGGTATTTTTTTCTTTTCAGCCTGGGAAAGCATGCTCCATGTACCTTTCTAAAGGTCTCCATCCCAATCCCAGGCAAGATGCCATCTTATATGCACCCTGCCTGGCTTCTCCAAAGTTTATAAAACGAGCTTTTTCGTAGATACTGAAGCGGATTGCTCCGTTGCCGGAATGATTTTCTCCAGGCCATGCGAGACCGCCAGAGTAGCAGGTTGTGGCAATGGCGGAAGGGTACTGAAACGCTCTTTTATGATGATCTTGAGTACGCGCCAGCCATCGCGAAATGTGCGCAATTTACTCTGACCAAACAAACGGGGGCGTTCAATGCTTGGCACCTCTGCAATCTTCAAATTCGCCTTGTGAATGCGTATATTGATCAGCGTTTCAACTTCAAAGCCATCGCAGTCGACACGAATAGCATCAAGACAGTGTCTCCAGAAAGCATTGTAGCCATAGCAAAGGTCACTATAGTGCACTCCGAAGAAAATATTGACTAGCATGCTCAGCCCATAATTCCCCAGGCTACGGATTGGTGTAATATCGTGGCTCCCTCCATCTTTAATGAAGCGTGATCCTTTCGCAAAATCATTGCCTTGTAGCAACGTATCGATAAAGCGCGGGATTTCGCCGGGGTCTGTCGAACCATCTGCATCGATCATGACAATAATGTCACCAGTACAGGCCGCAAAGCCCAGCCTGAGCGCGTCTCCCTTGCCGTGTCGGGCCTGATGGATCACGTGAATATCGGGCAAAAGTTGTCGTGCTACCTCAACCGTATCATCGGTTGAATGCCCATCAACCAGAATAATCTCACTCACCAGAGAAGGAATGTAGGGTAGCACATAATGAAGATTTGGGGCCTCATTGCGTGTCGGAATAACAACACTGATGCGTGGATAGAGTTTTTTTTCTTGCATAGGACAATCCTAATTTCTATTTCTTGCTGAGAAATATTACTCATACAAGCTTATGCTATTTCGCCCACTGCCTCCCGACGGGTCTGCTGCAAGTGGCTGCTTAAAAGTTCGGCCAGCATCTGGGTATGATCAGTGACACAAGACATATGGGTTCCTGGTATAAAATGATGTTCGAGTTCTTTTTTGCCTTTTACTACAGGCACCTGACACCAGGTTTCCTTGATAAAAGGCTCTTCCAGCGCCCAATACAGCATAATTTTGCCGGGATATACGCGTGGCCTGTACGCATTGACAAGCCAGCTGAACACGCCAATATAGTCGTTATAAAGGGCTTCGCGTGGTGGAAACATGGCACCAAGCCTTGCGTCGATCTCTAGTAATTTATCAAAATCCTGAATTTTCTTGTCGCCAGGACGCAGATATCTATACACATGGCGCAAAGCATGACGCGTGCGCAGATACCAGGCCGCCTGCGTAGATGCATGCATACGTAGCAATCGACCACTATGACTGATGATACCCACCAATTTGTTGGTAGAACCTGATTCAGAAGGCGTAATCAGCCCCAGAAGATCAACTTGCTGTCCGGCTTCACTCAATTGAGTAGCTATTTCATAGGCCAATAAGCCGCCATTGCAAAAGCCTCCTATCTGATAGGGCCCCTCTGGTTGAATGCTTCGTAGTTCTTCGATATAAGCAGCCGCTATTTGCTCGACGGTAGGCAATGCCTGGAGATCCGCAAATTTATAGGTTCCCAATATATAGAATGGTTGATCGGAACCGGCAGTTTGCGCCAGAGTGAAACAATAAAATGCACCACCAGTCCAATCACCATGAAGAAAGAAAAATGGACGCTGCTGACCATCCGCTTGAAGCGCAATCACCGGAACATTTGAGGAGATTGCATTGGTTTCTTCCAACAAGTTCATGGCAAGTTGCTCTACTGTTGGTCCAGCAAAAAGAGCCTCAAGGGCAATCTTCTTTCCGAAAACCTGTTTTGTGCGCTCCAGGAGGCGTGCAGCGAGAAGTGAATGTCCCCCTAGTTCAAAAAAGCTGTCTTGAATGCCGATTGGGCGTACATCCAGAAGCTCTTCCCAGATTTGCACGAGTTGTTTCTGGGTCAGCGAAGTTGCTTCTATGAATGGTGCATCAAGCGTCCTCTGCATGGTTTCTGGTGCCGGAAGGGCGCGTCGGTCGATCTTGCCATTTGATGTCGTCGGCATTTTATCGAGCAACATAATTATGGAAGGAACCATATAAGTAGGCAGGCGTTGATGCAGATCCTTTTGTAGTTCTGCTACCGGAGCATTTGCTGTGACGTAAGCGACAAGACGCTTGTCGCCTGACCTGTCCTCTTGTGCCACAACCACAGCTTCTCGTACGGCAGGATGATTGCTTAATACGACCTCTATTTCGCTTAATTCAATGCGATAACCACGGATTTTGACCTGTTGATCGCTTCGTCCGACAAATTCGATCCGCCCATCGGGTCGATAGCGCACCAGGTCCCCAGTTTTGTAGAGACGAGCGCCGGGTTCAGTGCTAAAAGGATGACGAATAAATTTCTCGGCGTTCAGTTCAGGGCGATTCAGATATCCCTTCGCGAGGCCGCTTCCTCCAATGTACATCTCGCCTGTTTCACCAATAGGAACCTGCTCCAAATGTTCATTGAGAATATAGATCTGTGTATTGGCAATCGGACGACCAATTGATGGAAGGCCGCTTTCTAGCTCACTCTTCGGAACACGCTCATACGAGGAGACAACTGTTGCTTCCGTTGGTCCATAGTTATTGATCAGTGTAAAGGGCAGTGTAGAAGGGGCATAGGAGTGAAGTATATCCCCACCTGTCAGCAGAAAGCGCAATGATATAGTTGTGGGCCATGTAAGTGCAATGAGGCCCTCCGCCATAATAGTAGGCAAAATGGCCAGGGTAATGGAGTTGCTTACCAGCCAGTCCCGCATTGCAGTAGGCACGCTGCGAATATCTTCATCAATAATATGGACGCTTGCACCAACGGTAAGTGATGGCCAGAGTTCTTTTGTGGTTACATCAAAGGCTGGACTGGCGAATTGAGTTGTACGGTCGGCGGCAGTCAACGTAAATGCCTCATGATACCAAAACACAAGATTAAGCATACTACGATGGAGAATCTGCACGCCTTTAGGTCTGCCAGTAGAACCTGATGTATAGATGACATAAGCAATATTATCAGCAGTGATAGTGCAGGGCAAATTGGCCTGGCTTTCTTGTGCCAACCATGCCACATCACTATCTAAGAAGATCATTTTGATCCCTTCTGCCGGAAAATCGCCAGCTATAGATTGCTTCGTCACCAGTACAGAGATAGCAGTATCCTTCAACATAAAAGTAATACGCTCTTCAGGGTAATTTGGATCAATGGGAACGTATGCGCCGCCAGCCTTCAAAATGGCAAGCATCCCTATAACTAGAGAGATGGAGCGCTCCAGACAGATGCCCACGAGCGTATCAGGTCCTACGCCATATGTTTTCAATGCATGGGCCAGTTGATTCGCTTGCTGATTGAGTGCTTTGTAGGTGAGTTGTTGATCACCCATAACGATAGCCAGGGCTTCAGGTGTTGCTATCGCCTGTCGCTCTACAAGTTGTGGAATGCAGAGATCCTGAGGAAAATGATGCTCAGTAGCATTCCATGCGTGCAGTTGCGCCAAATCAATGAGAGGCTGCTGGTCATACTGTACGTTGTCTACTACTGGCTCCTGCTGAAAAGTAGCATAGCAAATGCTTTTTAGCATTTCAGAGTCACTATGCGACATAATGGTTCACCCCTATTCTAACAGTGCAGAGATACGCACTCTCCCACTCAACCCATCACGCACGTCAGAAACAAGAAATGTGTTTAGTTGTCCTGGGTTAATGAGTACGAGCCGTACTGTTGTTATGTTAAATCTGTTTAAAAATTCTCTATTTGTATTTATTCCCTATGCAAAAGTACAAAATTCTGCTTCAAATGTCAATGGCAGAAAATGGATTAAAGCGGCAGAAAATTGAATGTATGGTTGAGAAACCTTAACTATTTTTCTTTTTATCTATACTGTGGTGGTCAAATAAACAATAATCGGTGCTATTTGGGGGGCGAAAACGTGCTTATGGTCTACAAAATGCGCATTCTCTCTCTACCAAGGTTGAGAATCTTACACCTCACACCATACAATGACAATTCGATGTATTAACCCATAAAGGCATGGGTGGAACATTTATAATGCCTCTGCAGGTAGGTGGGAACGGACGTGAAGTTGTTTTCTGCCAATCGTTACATTTTTGAAAGAAGATTTATAGTTACATTATATGACTTGCATTTTTTCTTGATATCGGGTACCATTTCGTTCTATGAGAGTGCTACTCTAGTAGTACTTTCGAATTGCAATGTGGGAGTAGAGAGCACTGCCATCCTTAAGTACTATAAAAGCTTTATGTCAGGTTAGCGCAGAGCAACATAAAAACTGCGTGCTGGCCCCCACAAAAACATTTTTTCGAAATCTATTGGGGGATGTATTGAAAATGGTTTATGTAAAGACAGTATCAGACACTGTTATGGATGGCAGAGCCTTACAATTATTGAACAACTTACGTCAGGAGCAAGCAATAAATCAGGCAATAGCCGACGCGGACCCGTTGGATGTGGATGCTTCTCTCCGTTTACTCCCTCTCCTCAACGAACGCAAAGAGATCGCAGCCATAGGAGAGCTTCTAGAAGAGGCTGTTACACGAGCACAAAAGCAGCACGAAGGGGGTTTTATTCATTCCAGTGCAGCTATTCGGGACATCTGTATGTTTGCAGCTTCCCTGATGTGTTATGGAATTGAGCCGAATGAGCGCGTCCCTGAATTTAGCCAGACACTACTCGACTATTCCATCATTACACAATCGCATATTCCTAGAGACTCGTTTATCGATTACACTTCTCGTAACCCTGCTGGCAACAGAGAGCGGCATTTTACAACCCGCTCAGAAGAAGGTGTTTTCATCGATAGTTTACGCCGTGGTATGGCTGCTCTTGACGCCTCGCTACAAGAGCTTGTGCATGCCTGTCAGTACTCTTTCGCACAACAAGATTTTGCCGATCATTGTTCTGCCGCAGCTCACAACTTCCAGATCATGATCGATGCAATCGTACAAGTCAAACGAGGGATCACAACGGAAGTCTTTACACACTACATACGACCCTTTTTTGAACCATTTATGGTTGAAGGGAGAGCATATAGTGCTCCCAGCGGTGCCGAGATGTCGATATTAAATATTGATCTGATCATCTGGGGCTCGGATTGCTACGATGATCTTTACACGCCCTATGTCCAGGCCAACATTATCCGCCTCCCCACTGTATACCAGGAGATTTGTCGACTCTTTGTTGGGAAAAAGTCGCTCATCACGATGCTACAAGATATTGCTACATCTGGACGACAGTTATGTAAGGATGAACGTAATTCCGTACGCGCTTTACACTCTCTCTTGACAAAAATGTATTCTTTCCGTATGCCTCATTATAAAGTGGCTGAAGACAACGTTAAATTACGCCTTAAAGAAACAGGCGGTGAAGTCAAAGGCAGCAGCGGGTTTGGCATAGATGAGGTAAAGTACGTATTGGACCAGACAATGAAGAAGCGCCAGTTGCTAGCACAGATCCTTGCAGAGGACGCCATCCAGGCGTCATAACGGTGGCTCGTTATGGGCCACCATCGGGGGTCAGGACCAGATCTCTTCGGCTTCATCCTGCAATTTACGGGTATAGAGCCGATAGTATGCGCCATGGAGGTCAAGAAGCTCTTCATGTCTGCCTTGCTCTACAATACGGCCTTTCTCGATGACGATGATCTTGTCGGCGTTCTGTACCGTCGTCAGGCGGTGCGCGATCACGATTGTGGTGCGCTTGCGCATCAGGCGCTCAAGTGCTTCCTGAACTAAGCGTTCGCTTTCGTTGTCCAGTGAACTGGTGGCTTCGTCGAGAATCAATATGCGTGGATTGCGTAGAAGGGCACGTGCTATCGCGATGCGTTGGCGCTGCCCACCTGAAAGCTTGACGCCGCGCTCGCCGACCAGCGTCTCATAGCCCTGAGGCAACGGCTCAATAAACTCCTGTGCGTTAGCGGCGTGGGCGGCCTCCTTGATCTCATCC
>JACDAE010000349.1 GCA_013695595.1 Ktedonobacteraceae bacterium
GTCGCAAGGACACGTCCCTACCCATTGATATTGTCACCAGATTAGTTCCAGTTTTCGACGCCAACCTTTTCATGCTGGGTATCTTCCAGCCAGCGCTCCAGGTCGATTGCGGCGCGACAGCCATCACCGGCGGCGGTTATGGCCTGACGATAGCGATGATCGGTGACATCGCCAGCAGCGAAGACACCAGGGATATTCGTCATGGTGTTCTCAACCGGAACGATGTATCCCACCTCATCCATGTCGATAATGCCCTTAAACAGAGCCGTGTTGGGCTGGTGACCGATAGCCAGGAAGAGGCCTTGCGTCTCCAACAGTGACACTTCGCCGGTACGTGTGTTGCGTACATGTACGCCGGTTACAGCGTTTTCTCCCAGGACATCGACGACCTCGCTCTCCATCAGGAAGCGGATCTTCGGATTTTTCTGAGCGCGATCCTGCATGATTTTGCTGGCGCGGAACGTTTCGCGACGATGAATAATCGTGACGGTCTTCGCGTAACGGGTCAGGAATGTTGCCTCTTCCATTGCGGTATCGCCACCACCGATGACCACGACATCTTTATTTTTAAAAAAGAAGCCATCACAGGTTGCACAGGCAGTTACGCCCTGCCCTTGCAGACGCCGCTCATTGTGTAGACCTAACCATTTGGCACTGGCCCCGGTCGAGATGATAATCGCTTCGGATTGATAGGTGCCGGAATCGGTCTGGACCGTAAATGGTCGTTTGCTGAAATCAATTGACGTTACATCTTCGGGCAGCATCTCCGCACCGAAGCGGCGTGCCTGCTGCTCAAATTTGTCCATCATCTCAGGACCCAGGATGCCAGCCTCAAAGCCGGGGAAGTTCTCTACGTCGCTTGTCTGCATCAACTGCCCACCAACCTGATAGCCCTGAAACATCATAACCGATAGATTAGAGCGTGCTGCATATATGGCTGCGGTATACCCTGCTGGTCCTGAGCCAATAATAATAACCCCATAAATTTTCGACATTGTAGTGCTTCCTCGCTTTGTGCTGACCTTTTATATATTCTGCATTATATAACACAACAGGGGATAGTTTTATGCCTGCCCTATCGTGTGTAAGGTTGGATGGAAAAATATCTTTCTCACTAATGATAACAAAAGTCTATTCCCATTGATAGAAATGGTAGGGACTAGATTGATCCAGTTTAAAAATTTAATCCAGATATTGGTACAAGGAACCAGAGACCGCTCACTGTAGGGAAGCCATTTATTATTCCGGGGGCATGTCACTCCATCGGTTCCGTTGCCCCGGAATAATAAATGGCTTCCCTACCAGATTTGGGGTATTTATGGAATTTTGCGTATTATACTCCAGGATCGAGCAACCTTCCTACAATACTATAGACGGCGAGCAGGGCAAAGGCGAGCACTCCATTTGTGATAGTCAGGAATCCAATATTAAAGAGCGATCGCAAAAGGGTAGAGGGGCCGAACTGAGAATAAAGAATAAAGCCAATGCTGCCAAGCAGGCCGATTGCGCCAAGAATAGTACCTCGTGTCGCAGAGCCAATACTGGGGAAGCGCCTCTTTCTTAGTATTGAGAGACCAGCCATGAAGCCGATCAGGCCATTAACAAGAAGGGGATTCCACCAATGGCGTGTCGTGTGCATAGAGATAAAATGTTCGCGCAAAAAAACATAATCGGCATAATTGGAGAAGATGTAGGGAAGCCCAATCAGACTAAGGCAAAGAACGCCACCCACACCTACGAGAATGCCAACGATAGGACCAAAGGCGGCCCCAAAGATGAGTGGGATTGCTATGGTAAAGAGTGTGGGGCGGCCAAGGAGAGAAGGATGGAATAGCGCTGCAATATCAAATAGAACAACACCTGCAATGGTAGCTATGAATGGTCGTACCAGGGGAGTCCGGATACCGTGTCCTTCATCTTTATCTTCAGAGGCCGGTTGCGTTTGCCCTGGTGCCGCGTGAGATGGTGCTGCAGGTGCAGAGCGCTGTTGTGGAGGCATTGATGATTGGGCGGGTCTCCCTGATTGTTGAGGTGTTCTGGATGGATATGATGGTGAAACCTGTTGCCCCTGTGGTCTATTGTTTGGGCGTGGTGGATACTGTGTTTGTTGAGCACGTTGCGCATCTCCGGGTCGATAAGGAGGAGTCTGAGGCACGAATTGTGCGGGAGGTTGTTGAGCGTTGTTGCCACCTGGATAGGGTGATGTACGTGCTTGTTGAGCGGGTAGTACTACCTGTTGTTGAGGTGGTTGAGCGGTCCGACCAGATTGTGTCGGTGGCGTAAACGGCTGATTTGTTTGCAATGGTAATGATGGCGTATTGGTTGGTGGGGAAGGCATTGCGGTTGGAGCAAGCGGGTAGGCAGAGTCAAGCATATTACTTGTTGATGCCTGGGTCATGAGCGAATGGAACGAGGGTGGTATCTGTTCGGTGCGTTCTCCCTGTGACTGACTGACGCGTTCAAGGGCATTCGCAAAAGCCATGATGTTCTCGAAACGTTGCTGAGGATCTTTCGCAAGCGCCTGCATGACGACGAGATCGATATGATGTGGCAGGGCGGGAGCTTTTTCGCGCAATGATGGTGGCGGTGCGAAAATATGTTGTGTGCACATCTCGGTAAACGAACCATGGAAGGGTCGGTCGCCTGTTAGCCATTCATAGACCACCACTGCCAGTGCATACTGATCGCTGGCGGCACGTGGTTTGCCTTGAATCTGTTCAGGGGCCATATAGGCGACGGTTCCGATGACATCCTGTGTGCCCTGGTAGCGTGAACTCTGGGCGACGAGGGCAATGCCAAAATCGCTGAGCACAATCTCATCGCGTCGACCAACCAGCATATTTTCTGGTTTAATGTCGCGATGGATCAGGCGCACCTCGTCGTGAGCATATTGTAGAGCATCGGCGATCTGTTTCACATAGGAGACCACGGTAGGCAGTGGGACTGGCGTGCCGCGTGGGTGCTTCTGGCGCAGTGTACCCTTAGGGGCAAAATCCATGACCAGATAAGGAGTTTCATCTGTGATCCCAAAATCCATGATACGGATGATATGAGGGTGGAAGAGCCGTGCAATGGTCTGAGCTTCTTTTAAAAAGCTATCCATATCATCAGGACTCGATAGGCGAGCCTGTAATACCTTCACCGCCGCTTGAGATTTGAGGTAGATGTGCTCACCGAGATAGACATCAGCGAAGCCTCCCTGGCCCAGCAACCGAGTAATTGTATAGTTACCCAGTTGCTGCCCTATGCGATCTGTCGTCATCAGTGGCTCCTTGCTATCATTTTTTATGCAGACGTATTGTATCTTGCTATCATAATAAACGCAAAAAACCATGCCTGGGTTTCGTATTGCGGTAAAAGTCCTATGATTCAAGCACTACATAATAATCAAACCTCGTAGGGACCATATTTATAGCGTCTAACAATTTATTGAAGGATGTAACATTAAAATTCAATAAATTGTTAGACGCTATAAATATGGTCCCTACGAGGTTTTACCACACTAATCTGTTAAGAATGAAAGTACTGCATGATTGAATACTGCGGGCTGTTCCATGCTCACCATGTGAGCGACGCCGGGAATAATGACCTTCTGGGCACCAGGGATCGCTGTCGCGAGATGTTCTGTGAGTGCGATCTTGGAAGGGATATCGTGATCGCCGACAATAACCAGAGTTGGAACATGAATCTCTGTCAAGCGCGTGATGGCTGGTGGAGTGAGGGAAAGTTCTTCTGCGCTTTCAGGGTAAGGGACCGTGAAAGCATGACGTTGCATAATGCGTACACGCTCACGCACATCCGGGTTCACCTGTTCGGGTGTACGCTTCGGGCCATCGACCCACATCCGCAGATTGACCTCGGTGGCTGCTGCAAGATCGCTTTGTGCGAGAGCTGCATCTTCCTCCTCATTGAAGCGTTGTACATCCTCTGACGAGGGAGAGCCTCCCACACTCGGTGCTCCTAGAACGAGTGCATCTACCATATCGGGATATGAGAGGGTAAAATCGAGCGCGACCTTGCCGCCGAAAGAGATGCCGATGAGCGCCGTTTTCTGTATTCCCAGCAAGTGTAGCAGGTTGACGATATCTTCACTTTGTGAAAATGGGCCTGCCGGGACTTCAGATTGGCCGAAGCCGCGCAGATCGTAGCGAACGACGCGATACTGTTGTGCGAAGAGTTCAAATTGATCGTCCCACATTCTGCTATCCGCGATACCTGCGTGGATGAGTAGGACTGGGTGTCCAGCCCCGGCGACTTCGTAGTAGAGTCGTGCACCTTCGGGGCCGAAAAAGCCAGTCTGTGTTGTAAATGGCATGATGATACTCCTTGTATGCTGCTAGCATATTTTTGTAATGGATAATGTGTGGAATGGTTAGGTATGGAGGCATCATCAACATTGAGGGGCAAGATCGTTTTTGTAGCGGCGAATTTACCTTAGGAGAGGATGCCCATACCTGTAATCAGGAAACTATAAGCCAATTCAGGAGCATACGTGTACCAGGAAGTTGGGCACCATCGGTATACACTATCCGTCGCTCTTCCGTTTTCTCTGCATGTGATGGGTTTCTCTTGCCAAAGTTTGACAATAATTATTTAAATAATTATAATAAGAAAAGAGCCGAGTTACATGATTTCTGAGAAGTAAGAGAAAAGGGTTAACGTTATGAATAAAGGCAATGCCAGCTTGAACGATCTGGCACGGACATACGCGACTAATTCCGTCATATCGGACGATGGAACGACGATTGGGTACCGACAGTCTGGTTGTGGCCCTGGTCTTATTCTCGTACATGGTGGTATGATGACCTCCCAGAATTTTATGAAGCTTGCCGCTATGCTTTCTAAAGAATTTACGGTGTATGTGTCCGACCGTCGAGGTCGTGGTTTAAGTGGGCCGTTTGGTGCGAACTACAGCATGAAAAAAGCCTGTGAAGATATGGAGGCGCTCCTTCGCAAGACTGAAGCCCATAATGTGTTTGGTTTGAGCGCAGGTGCCCTCATCTCGCTGCAAGCAGCACTTACACAGCCCGCCATTCATAAGGTCGCTCTCTATGAGCCGCCACTTCCTCTAAGCGGTCATCCATCACCAACGGCCTGGGTAGCCCGTTATGGCCAGGAATTGGCCCAGGAGAACCTGGGTGCGGCAATGGTAAGTATTATAAAAGGAACCGGGGATTCGTCACTCTTTACCGCGTTACCGCGTTTCCTTCTGGTGCCGCTCATGACGCTTGCGATACGGGCCGATGCAAAGGAAGTGAAGGATGATGGTGTTCCGCTGCATATCCTTATTCCTACAATGCAGTATGATACGCAAATAGTCAAGGAGATGGAAGGTACACTTGAGCGCTTTCAGGCTATAACTGCCGAAGTGCTGCTGCTTGGTGGTGACAAGAGCCAGACGTATTTGAAAGATGCCCTTGATGGTTTGAGCACGGTTTTACCGCATGTTCACCGTGTTGAGTTTGCGGGATGCGGCCATCTGGCAGCAGACAATGGTGGCAAGCCTGAACGTGTCGCACAGGAATTGCGCCGCTTTTTTAGCGCGTCCTCCATGGCGTAGCAAATAAGAGTATGGAGATTATGTATGAGTCGATCGCGTCTTGATCCTGAGCGGAAAAAGGTAAGTTTCTCGCTCGCCTTTTCTCCCAATCTCATTACTGCGTTGGAGAATGTACGCGGTGCCAAAAGTCAGTCGGTTTTTGTGGAGGAATGGCTCCGCCAGAACCCTTTGATTGCCGCTGAACTGGTAACTATGAATGATGCGGGTTTTCTACCGCCTATAGCACGTTATGAGCAACTGATGGACCTGCTTCTGGAGTTTTATTCTCCGGAGGATGATGAGCCCCCAACTATTCAGACGACGCTTTTCATCGCGCAAAAAGTGCTTTTACGCAATCGTGCTGGTAGAGGTCAAGATATTGAGGAGCAGATCAGTGCTGCGATGAAGGCGTTCTGGTTGCAGGAGCGGAGCCTCCACCGAAATCGTCATGCTCGTGGTGAAAGCCTTGAGGCTGTTTTACCCGCTATCAATGAGTATGCTCGCTACTTCTATCGGATCATCTTTTTGGAGATGGCTGGTGGTGAGCATCAACAAGTACAACACCGTTTCCGCAGCCTCGTGCATGGATGTGAAGCGGTGTATCGGGAGCGCGTGAAACAACGCTAATGAACAACATAACGAGGAATGGCCCGCCAACGATAGAGGCCATTCCTCGTTATGTTGACCAATACTCACCATAGTTTGAAAAGTTCTAATGTATCCTGCACAAGTTGCTCTAATGGCTCCAGCGCCACATATTCCTCCACCGAGTGCTCGTTCATCACGCCGGTAGAGAGGGTGAATGCATTGATGGTTGGACGAAAACCGCTTGTATCGCTCCCAATAAATGTTGGTTGCAATTCAAGCTCTTTCCCGCGTTGTGCAAGCACCTTCTGATACGTCTTCAACAGTGGCTCATCTGTATTAATCGTATAGCCACTGGAATGTGTTTTGAACGTAACCTCGGCACGACCACCGAAGCGTTGGGCCGTATCCTCGAATGCCGTGCGAATAGTCTTTTTATATGTCTCTCGCGTGGCCTCTGGCTCGAAGCTGCGCATCTCACCCTCAAGCGTTACCTTGTCGGGGATGGCATTGCGTGCGCAGCCACCACTGATGCGCCCGATATTGATGCGCGCCTGATCGTTTGCTAGCGAGCCATGAGGATAGTCAGTGGCGCGGAAGATGTCGATGGCATTGATGGTGGAGGCCAGATCTTTGCCGGGATGGCCCGTGCGACCCGTAATTGTTACGTCGAATGCCTCGTATGATGCCCCTTGAGAGACGACGATGCCTGCTGCAAAGGCATTATCAAAGACGATCCCGTCGTGAACGTTCCAGATCGCAGCATCGAAGCCATTGGCACCACAGAGGCCTGCTTCCTCCTGTACTGTAAAGACGATCACCAGGGGAGGGTGAGGAAGATTATGTTCAAGCACACGTCTGAGCGTTTCCAGAATAATGACGATACCCGCTGCATCATCGGCCCCCAGATTGGTAGTGCCATCGCTATAAAGGGTGCTGTCGCGTAAGACTGGTTCATGGCCCAGACCAGGAGGGACGCGATCCATGTGGGCGTTGAGTAGAAGCGGCCTACCCTGTCCCGCCAGCGTTGCTATAAGATTTCCTGATCCATCCATGGAGGAGGGTATTTTCAGGTGAGAAAGTTGTTCCTCTAAATACGCACGCACCTGCTCTTCATGTCCTGATGTGCTGGGAATGCGTAGTATCTCGATGATCGTGTTCGTAAGACGCTCTAGATGCATGATGAGACCTCCTATTCCATTATATAACAGGTGGAGGTTGCATTGACGATGCTTCTATCTGGTGCCAGAACCAGATTTTTCTGGCTCCTACCCTGATCAACGCGTTTAAGATATAATGGAGTACCGGGAAGCTTGAGTATTTCAGTTTTGCTGCATCCAGAGAGGGAATGCAGTGCCGCACCTACTCGATCACCATATTGGGAGAGGGGAATTTTTCGTGCATGTCTCGTAGTTCGACAGAGATTATGGGTATTCCAGATGAGTTATTTCATTGGATCCCGGATGAGATGGTTGTTGTTGTACGTTTACCGCGTATTCCTGGTGAGGATACCCAGGAAGTATTGATTGAGCAGATACGTGTGCAGCTCAATGAGTTTCTGGCACAATATAGTCTTGTGTTGGAAGCATATGGTACGTATGGGCGCTGGAGCGAGACACCGACATTACCACCGATACGCCGCCGCGCGTTTATTTTTGGGTTACATCACAAACAACCGCTTATCGCTATTTTTTTTCATACCAGGCATGTGGACCCGACTGTACGCGATCCCGTACCGATGGCCCTGTCTTATCTGCAAGGACATCTTGAGCATCTGGCACAGACCGGATTACATGTCGTCTCTGCAATGCCAAACTGGCTGGTAACTGCCGCGCCTTTTTACGCTGATGGAGGGCCAGCTCTGCCACCCCATCCTGCACCGGCACTGCCCTCACCTGCGCCTGCAAATGCATTATCTGGTTGGCATGTCAGATTGATGGACTCAGGAATTCCGTTGGACTCAAAGGGCGCGGAAGATGTACTTGTGGCGGTTCTGGATACCTCGCCTCATCCTGATCGTTTGCGTAGCGCAGCTACACGGCCTGAATTGCGTCGCAACTGGCTACTACAGCGTCTGGCGATGGATCTACGTAACGAAGATGGCTCTTTTGCGGTAGAGTATGATCGCTATCCACAGAGCAACGAAGTCTCTACTGGACGCGATAACGCCGGTGATGCGAGTTATTATCTTATGCCAGATCACGGGTTATCGGTTGCCGGGCTAATCCGCGATGTGGCTCCCCGTGCCCGCATTCGCCTGGTACGCGTGCTTAATGACTATGGTGGAGGAGACCTGTATAGCCTGTTCGCCGCCCTCACCGATCTTGAGCGTGAAATGGTCTCTGGCTCTATCCGGCGTCTCGTGATCAACCTCAGCCTGACAATAATGCCAGATATTCGGCGCTTGCCCTATATCTGGTTTGATCATCGGCAGTGGCCCACGACGCAGTTGAACGGAGTGATCCGTGTGCTCAATCACGTTGAAGAGGGGCTGCGTCTGTTATTTGAAAGCTTGCAGAGCCACGGCGCCCTGATCGTCGCTGCTGCTGGCAATGATTCCAGTAGCGCATTTGAGAAGGGCCTGTCACCACGTCCACCGCGTGCGCCGGCGCGATATGAGTCAACGCTCAGCGTCTCTTCGGTCAATAGCTATTTTGCCCCATCGAAGTTTGCTAATGCTGCCAATATTCCGCCATTCGATGCGGGGGTAGCCACTTTTGGTGGGGATAGCTATCGTGCGACCAGTGCGGATGGATGGCCGGATGCGGTGCGTGGCTTATATCTTTCGCCACTTTTCCCAATGGGGGAGCAGAACACTTCTGGGTGGGCCGATTGGTGTGGGTCGTCGTTTGCAGCCCCTGTCGTCAGCGCATTGGGGGCGCATCTCATGGCGCAGGGCTGGTCGGCCTCAAATGTGGTGATCCGCCTGGCGGCTGGTAGCCAGGAACGGCGCAACGAGCATCTGTTCGGTAGTACTCCTGATGCACCGACATTGCTTGGGAATATTATTCGCGTGCAGCAACGTTATGGTTTGTGAGGGAAGGGTACTGTGCGCGTGTGCCCGTGTGCGTGCGCGAATAATCTGCAGGGCTATTTCATTCTCGCTTTCCTCGCGCCTACGGCGCACACTATCAACCCTTTTCGGCTCGCTTGCGAGCCATATCCGGAAGGAAAGCGAGAATGAAATAGCCCTGAATAATCTGGTCCCTACCTTGACTGAAGCCATTCTGTAGGATATACTGTTCTACAAATGGGACACTGGAAAATATCCAGATTTCTATCTATCTACCTTTAGAACAATGCTAGAGGGGTAGCGCAGGCGCTCCTTTAGAGAGGTGAGTACAAATAATGATCGAGCAGAGCCAGCAATCAGCAATTGAGACAACGACAGTCAGTATGACTGCATCAGCAGCAGACAAAGTACGCGAACTCCTTTCGCAGGAGAATGACCCCAGTCTTGGTCTGCGTATCTTCGTCGCTGGTGGAGGTTGCTCAGGACTTCAATATGGTATGACCCTTGACGAAGAGCAAGAGGGTGATACCAGCGTTCAGATGGAAGGTTTCAAAGTGCTTGTTGACGAGATGAGCTATGGATATATCTCCGGTAGTGAAGTCGATTATGTCGATAGCCTGATGGGTGCCGGTTTCACCGTCAACAATCCAAATGCGGTTTCAAGCTGTGGCTGTGGGCATTCTTTCAAGACTGCCGATGATGGCGGCCAGGGCCAGGCACGCAGTTGTGGTTGCGGTCACTAAACTTTCTGGAGACTAGAACGATGGTTCTGAGTCTGAGCGTGAGAAAAAGGTTTCTCCTGACGTAATATATTGTGTCAAGAGAAACCTCTTTTTGTGTTTTTTCTGCTAGTAGAAGGAGCATGCATGAGCGGACGTATTGCACATCGGCCACATTACCGAAATATGCGGCAGAGTGGTCCCCTTTCAAGATACACACGCCAACCCTTTTTTTACACTCGCTGGTCGTATCGCCGCCAGTCCCTCTCTTATGAAAAGCGCCCCCTCGGATATGGTCTCTCATTGATACCCTTTGGTTATTATGCGGCACAGGGTAGTATCTCTACCTTTTAATATACTATGAGTCATCCCGAATTTTTTCTCTGGACGTTTTG
>JACDAE010000665.1 GCA_013695595.1 Ktedonobacteraceae bacterium
CGTTCTTCACCGAGTCCGGCCTTGAACTGGTCATAAAGCGCATACACCAACTGAGCGAGGAAGATCTGGAGCGCCAGAGCTGGATCATCCAGGCCTCATTCACCAGTATGATTCTGGGAACCGATCAGGCAACACACAAAACACTTCATCTGCAACCCTCCAAAAACGGTGTAACGCAAGAACGTCTCCTCACCGCAGCTCAACATGTGGGAGATCGCCTGAGCAAACTGGCGCTCACCACCTCGGAGACGGCAGCCTGGCTCGGCGTCAACGCCGTTAAAGAGCGCGAATGGCAACTCACCGTCGCAGAAGAAGACCTGTATAGCGGCGCATCAGGCATCGTGCTCTTCCTGGCCTACCTGGGCACTATCACCGGAAAAGAGCAATATACCACATTAGCCCACTTAGCCCTCACAACTACACGACATTTCATCGCCCAGAAAAAGCAATTCTCACAGTTCAATGGCATTGGTACCTTCTCAGGCATGGGATCTGCTATCTACTTGCTTTCACACCTGGGCACGCTCTGGCACGAGCCAGCATTGTATGCTGAGGCTGAAGAGATCGTCAAGCTCTTACCGGCGGTCATCGCGCGCGAAAAAATCTTTGATGTGGTCGGTGGCTCCGCTGGTTGTATTGCCGCTCTGTGTAGCCTATACGCCGTTGCTCCATCCGACACAATTCTCACCTGCGCGGCTCTCTGTGGTGATCATCTCCTCGCCTGCGCCCAACCAATGGAGAAGGGAATTGGCTGGAGTATTAAGGATGGTGACCCTCCACTGGCAGGTTTTAGCCATGGTGCGGCTGGTATTGCCTTAAACTTATTACGCCTGTTCAAGCTCACCCAGGAACAACGTTTCCAGCAAGGAGCACGCGCAGCCATCGACTACGAACGCAGCCTCTTCTCACCTAAAGCACAAAACTGGCCCGACCTGCGCCCCGTTTCCAATTCAGCACAACCATCACAGCAATATATGACCGCCTGGTGTCATGGCGCGGCTGGAATTGGCCTGGCACGATTGGGAGGGTTGGAGATCCTTGATACCCCTGAAATACGCCAGGAGATCAATATTGCCATTCAAACCACTTTGCGTGATGGCTTCGGCCTGAACCATTCGCTCTGTCATGGCGACCTGGGCAATCTGGATGTTCTCCTGGTGGCAGCCCATGCGCTCAATAAGCCAGAATATACCCAGGCGGCCAATCGCCTCAGTGCAATGCTCCTGGATAGTATTGACAGGCAGGGCTGGGTAACCGGTGTTCCATTGGGCATAGAGACGCCGGGCCTCATGGTCGGTTTATCTGGCATTGGCTATGAATTGCTTAGATTGGCCGCGCCTGAGCAAGTGCCATCCGTGCTATTAGGAGATGCACCGATGCATCACAATCAGAAAGGGTAGGGACCATATTTATATCTGTGCAATAAGCCTGGGTTCCCCCAGATGTATGTGGTAAACTATAAGCATCTAAAAGTTCTAGAGGAGATGCTATGCCTATCAACGCGACTAATGGTATCGGGCTATTTTTTTGTGCATGTCTGGTATGTATAGCGCTCTGGCAAGGTTACGCTAAATGGCGCGCCTATAGAAATGGACAGCATGGGCGCGTCATCTGGGCAACGGTAACTGACATAAAATCCGAATTGCGCACTATTTCTATAGGCACGCGCCCGATCCTAAAAAGCGAAGACTTCCTCTCTCTGATCTGGAAAGATGCGCATAATGATAATACACACACATTCAAGATAAAAGTGCCGGATGCCTATATGCCCACAATTGGCGAGTTGCTTCCAATCCGGGTTGGCTCAGATGGTTTTCGTACCTATCGCCTGGATTTAAAACAACTACAATCTCGTCCCACATCCATCACAAAGCCGCATCAGCAGGTCAAAGAGACAAAGGGGTATGATGCCGTTCTCGGCCATCATGAAGAGTACGAAACACCCAGGACATCCTATCCCTTGCAAATGCCCGAACAAAAATGACCAACACTATCCAGGCACACCATTGAATGTACGCTTCACCGGGCGTGTGAAATTGCCGATCTCTACATCAGGTGCCTCACGCTTAATGATCTCAATCATGGCACGCATCCCCAGGGCTTTGCCCATCGAGTCTGGATCGGGCATCCGTGGCAGGAATACTTCGGGATCAATATTAAGATTGCGCAGTTGGATCAGGCGCAGGCCCGTCTCTTGAATAAAGGTCAGCAGCGCCTCAACTTCGCGCTCACGATCGATCATCCCTGGAAAACTCAAAAGATTGATCGAGCTATACAAACCCGCGTCACGCGCTCGCTTGAGCGACTCTTTGACATCATCAAATGTATAACCAAGGGGGCGATAGTAAGCTGTATAGGTCTCAGGATGACCAGAAATGGTACTCACACGTATGGTATCCAGGCCCGCATCATAGAGCTTTTGCAGCCAGCGTGGATTGCTTGCATTCGTATTAATGTTGATGATGCCCTTATCGGTACGCGCACGGATGGCTTTGATGGCCCCTGCAATACGATGCCATTGCAGCAGCGGCTCACCCTCACAGCCCTGACCAAAGCTCACAATAGCGTCTTCAGCGGACTCCAGATGGGGAAGGGCAACCTCGACGATCTCATCAACGCTGGGAATAAAGGTCAGGCGATCCTGGGGGGAGATCAGGTCTTCCTCTTCCTGCTTCGAGATGCAGCCAATACAACGCGCATTGCAGCCAGGAGAGACGGCAATCGCCATCTCCCAACGTTCAAAAAACAGGTTGCTGGCGGTCGGGCAGGAGTAATCGAGCGCACAATGAGCGTGCTGAGTAATAATGCGATTCTGAGGATATGCGGCCTGCTTCTCACTGACAAGGCGTTCCAGTTTCGGACGATTGAAGGCGCGTGGATGCCACTTGCGCGGATCATCTGTTTTCAGGGCCGCAACATACATACGACCATTCAGGCCAGCAACAGCACTATACCCAAAGAAGGGGAGCGGCTCAGTATCCGGTACTTTCTCGTAAGCGGGCAGCCATGTGCGTGTGTACCCAATCGGCAACAGAGCTGCAACGGCCCAACCGCGCGACTGTGGGAGCACCTGTTGCTCGCCGTTGCGTTTACGTCCTACGGCGAGGCGATCGGGCATCATTGAGAGCGTAACGCCATTGGGCAAAGGGATTAAGTCATCCATGGTTAAGAGATGATCTCCAAAGGCGAGGGCTTGTAAACGTGGATCCTCACGTATCTCCCCAGCGGGGGTCACATAAAGCAAGTACGGATATGGCATGGTTTTCCTTCAATCTGGTGTAGGGGCGCGATTTATAAGCCCGTAATGCCGCAGCATAGTTTTCCTTCAATCTGGTCACGTTGCTATTACTAATGCATGGGAGGAGGCGTCACGGGAACGCGTGGGCTGGTGGGACGATCCTCATTCAATTCTTCGTCAAACAAACGCGAGAAACTCCCTGTCACTCCCGTTTGCGTCTGTGCCATCACGCGCTGCTCCAATTCGTGTAAGTCTTCATACACAAAACTTAACAAAATGTGCTCACCTCGCATCGTCTGACACATCTGCCGGATACGCGGGCGATCAGCATCCATCCAGGCATTGACCATTGCCTCAAGTGCAGACATGCTATCGCCGCATTGAGCACTATCAAAGCCTTTAAACCTGTACACCCTTTTTTTATCCTTTCAGATGAGTGAGCGAAAAACATTCCAGCACATCCTGAAACGTTTACTTTCCGCACTAGTCGTTGGCTATTGTACCATCACCAGAGTCATTTTTACAACCATTGTGCCCAGTGAAGGCATGCTATAATACAATCCAGACGCTACCAGAACGTCTGCCTAAAACTTCCCAAACGAGGCTTTCCAGATGCAAGAAGGAGTATAAATGCAAGAAGAGTACCCCATTCTCGAATTTGATGCGGCATCAGAGGCCATTCTCGAACCTGGACGCATCATCAAACGCATTGACATTCCTGAACACGCCGTGGCCTGTTTTTTTCAAGATGTTATCACTCAGTTGTCCCAACGCCACGCAACACGTATTATCAAACATCTGAGAAGCGAGATCGGCACACACCCGATCTACGAAATTGACATCAATGGGAAGCGTCTGGCCGTCTTCCATCCAGGCATAGGAGGCCCACTCTCCGGTGGCATACTTGAGGAAGTTATCGCTCTGGGCAGCACAAAGTTTATTGCATGTGGCGGTGCTGGCGTTCTTGATGGAACGCTGACCATCGGCCATATCGTCGTTCCCACCCTGGCCGTGCGTGATGAGGGCACATCCTATCATTATCTCCCACCTGGGCGCGAAGTTTCAGCTCATCCAGAAGCGGTCAAAGCAATTGAGGCCGTACTACAGGCACACCAATGCCCGTATGTCACCGGGAAAACCTGGACGACCGATGCTATCTATCGGGAAACGGCCACAAAAGTGCAACGCCGCCGGGCCGAAGGATGCCTGACCGTCGAAATGGAGGCCGCCTCGTTCTTTGCCATCGCACAATTTCGCAAGGTACAGTTTGGGCAGTTGCTCTATAGCGGCGATGATGTCAGTAGCGAACAATGGGACTCGCGCCAATGGACCACACATACATCTGTGCGCGAAAAGTTGTTCTGGCTGGCCGCTGAGGCATGTTTGAGCCTATGAAGCAGGGTAGGGGCATCACCTTGCGTGCGCCC
>JACDAE010000398.1 GCA_013695595.1 Ktedonobacteraceae bacterium
CTACTATTCCACATTCTTTTTATTTGAACGGGATAGATGTTTAACGGAGTAGGATTCTTTGAAAGGAAAAAAGATCGTTATGGAGATGGCACCACCAGTAAGCACAAACACTCATATGTTCGCTACGCCTCCACCGGGATACAATGCTCTTGGCACTGCAAGGGTGGTCGAAAAAGATACCTCGAAGGTTTGCTTGCATGCTGGTCCAGCAACAGTTGAGGTGACGGCGCTGGCTCCTGATCTGTTCCGTGTTGGTCTGTTCCCTCATGGTCGTCCTGTGAACTACCAATCCGACGCCGTTGTTGTGCAGGATTGGGAGCCGGGACAGATAACTATTACTGCATCTGCTGCTGTCGTCACCATTGCTACAGAGGCTGCCACGGCCCATCTTTCCCTTGATCCTTTGCGGATCAGCTTTACTGATGCCAGTGGGCGCACGTTTGCGGCAGATGATTCAGAATTAGGCATGGGCTGGTTTACAGAGCCAGTATTGACAACATCACATGACATTCTCAATCCGCTGGGAATGTTGGGGACGCCTGTGCGTGTCTATAAGGGGCATCAGGCTGAAGAGCATTACTTTGGCTGTGGCGAGCGCACTGATGGTATGGATAAGACCGGGTCGCATCCTCTATTCTGGAATATTGATCCGCCGCGTGGACATACAGCCTTGCAAAATAACCTGTATGCCTCGATTCCATTTACGCTGGTAATGGCGAATGGCCTGGCCTGGGGCCTCTTTTTGGATAATCCGACGCGTGTTGAGTTTGATCTGGCGTGCGAAACCTCTGAGCGATCCTGGTTTGGTGCCAGCAATGGAGATCTTGTCTACTATGTATTTTGCGGCCCGACCCATCAGGACGTTATAGCCCGTTATACCGACCTGACGGGACATATACCGCTGCCACCGCTCTGGTCGTTGGGGTATGGGCAGAGCCGTTTCAGCTATGAGACTGCGGACGAGGTACGCAGTGTTGCACGCAGCCTTCGTGAGCACGATATTCCCTGCGATACACTCTATCTCGACATTGATACGCTTGATGGCTATCGTGTTTTTACCTGGGACTGTAATCGTTTTCCAGATCCCGCAGAGCTATTTGCCGAACTGCAAGAAATGGGTTTTCATATAGTAAGTATTGTGGATGCAGGGGTAAAAGTTGATGAACGGTATGCGGTCTATGCAGAAGGGCGTGAGCGTGATCTTTATTGTAAAACCCTGAATGGGGAAGAATATCGCAACGCCGTCTGGCCGGGAATCTGTGCCTTTCCCGATTTTACCAATCCGGCGGCGCGAGCGTGGTGGGGAGAGCAACATCGAGTGCTGGTTGATGCTGGTGTTGCAGGGATCTGGTCCGATATGAACGAGCCGGGACTCTTTATCCCGCTCAACTCGACCATGCCAGATGACGTGATTCATGCAGGGGATGGGCAGAGCAAGTTCCATCTCCAGGTTCATAACGCCTATGGATCATTGATGGTACAGGCGGCACGTGAAGGGCTTTTACGCCTGCGCCCTGAGAAGCGCCCGTTTATCATCTCGCGCTCTGGCTATGCAGGGATACAACGTCATGCTTTGCTCTGGACGGGCGATAATTCTTCTACCTGGGAGCATCTCGCAATGAGTTTGCCCCAGTTGCAGAATCTGGGCCTTTCGGGGGTAGGCTGGTCCGGCGTCGATATTGGAGGATTTTACGGTGATGCGAGCGGCGAACTCCTCACCCGCTGGACAGAATTTGGTATCTTTCAAGCATTTTGCCGCAATCATTCGGAGAAGCAGACGCGCCATCAGGAGCCGTGGGTCTTTGGGGAAGTGTATGAGACCATCTGTCGCAGCATGCTCAAGTTGCGCCAGCGCCTTCTCCCATATCTGTATACTCTTTTTGACGAATGTCATCGCACAGGAGCGCCCGTTCTGCGTCCCTTATTCTGGGCAGACGCAACGGATACGACGACCTATACCGTGGATGATGAAGTATTATGTGGCAATGCCTTGCTGATCGCGCCGATTCTGCGTCCTGGCATAGAGTATCGCCACGTCTACATTCCTACAGGCACCTGGTTTCATTTCTGGACGGGTGAACGTGTTGAGGGGCCGGCTCATATTCTGGCTCATGCTCCATTGGGGCGACCGGCTGTGTATGTACGTGCCAACACAGCCGTGCCGCTCTGGCCTGAAATGAATTATGTTGACCAGGAACAGGTCGATCTATTGACGCTCTTACTGTATCCTTATGAAGGGAACGGACAGGCGATGCTGTATGAGGATGCGGGCGATGGTTATGAGCAGTTAAAGGGAGCCTATGCGCGGCGTACCATTTCTTGCGATGTCGAGGCAAACTCGATGCGCGTGGTGCTGAGTGAACGCGACGGAACATTTGCCCCCACGCATCAGCGCCTACGCCTGGAACTGTGCGAGATCGCGACCGAGCCGGAGGAGGTTGTCTTGCCAGAAGGAAATTCGGTCCTCTGGCAGTATGATGCTGAGCGGCGACGCGTTGTCGTTGACCTGGAGGAGACGGCCCAGATGATCGAGTTGTCGCTCTATTTTTGATTTGATCTGGCCTCCCTCCATTAGGATGGGGGCCTTTTATTTCTGGTAGATCCAAGCGTCAAAAAGAGTTTATAAGGTGTTGCGAGTATTATTATAGACATCGATGAACCATGCCCCGTCTATACCCCCAAGCCTGATCCAGATAAAGTTGATGATGCCCGGTACTTGATATTTATCCCTCAAAAAGAGTAGTGTGACGGAAATGTAGATAATGTTAAATATAACGAACATGATCGCAATCCGTCTTTTTCTTGTGAGTATTTTCAGATGCCTTTCTCTAGAAATGGCACTCATACTAATGATGACGCATTTTGTGTGGGGAAATAAAAAAGAGCATGAAAAGCTGAGTCGCCAACAAATGTGTATTGACATTAATCTAAAATATCGATATACTAGAATAGTAGAAATATTTTAGGCGAGGGCTTTCAGGTCTGAAATGAGGGAACTATACATGACAGATCAAACGTTCTTAAAGAAATCAGTGTCAGAGGATAAAAGAAGACAGGGACGTATTCAATTTATTGTGAAAGGAAGTTGGCTTGCCTCTATTATTGTCAGCGTCTTCCTTCCTCTTCTGTGGTTCCGGCAACTGTATGCTGGAGACTATACAAGTCTAAGTGAATTGGTGCTCTTGTTGCTCCTCAATATTACTGAGATGCTTTTTCTTTTCCTCATTGTGCCATATCATATCAGCAGTATGTATCTACGTTATGCTGTACTGCTAGCATTCCTGGTTGGTGTAGTAGTATCACTCACAAGAATGAGTGGGCTTCCTTTCTGGCCTGTCCACTTCGCTACGAACTGGTTAAGTAGCCTGTTAACCTTTGTTTTCGTTGGCTATTTCGCCAGCTTCAGTGTGCGTGCGCTGTACGGGTACATGTATCGAGAACCAACTCTTCACCTTCCTTTTCCCCTACGTTCTGGTTGCTATGCTGTTGGTCATGGAGGAAGCAGCAAAATGATTAACTATCATGCTGCCAACACGGCACAGCATTATGCAAATGATATACTTAAACTCAATCGTTGGGGAACCAGGGCGCGAGGTATCTATCCTCGCCAGCTTGACGCATATTATATCTTTGGAGATATAGTCTATAGCCCTTGTGATGGTCTAATCGTCAGTGCGCTTGATGGTCTTGCTGATCTCGTGCCCTCAGAAATGGATCCTACACATGCTGCTGGCAATCATGTGATCATTATGTATCAGGATAGGAAAATACTACTGGCTCATTTGCAACAGAACAGTGTCCTGGTGCGGGCAGGGCAACAGGTACGCGAGGGTCAACCAATCGGAAAGGTTGGCAATTCTGGAAATACCAGTGAGCCGCATCTGCATATTCATGCGGAGTATGGAGGTAGTTCTGATCGCTTTGGTGATGGGGTGGGTGTACCAATCCTCTTCACGGAGAAAGGTTTCCTTAAACGCAACGATATCCTTATTATTCGCGATAAGTTTCAGAGAGAGTAGTTACGAGTATAAATGAGTGTAGATGAAGAGCGGATGCTCGCGCTTGAACAAACCATTGCTTCCTTACAAGAGCGTGTAGCTGCCTTAGAGGCGGCCAGAAGTTCGGCACCGCTCTCCTTGCCGCCTTCTCTACCGACAGAAGATTTCGGCACCTTACATCTGATGCAGAGCCGTCAGGGGTTTGCCTATGAGCAAGAGGGTAATAATGGAGCTGTCATCTATGCCGGTTCTGCCCATATTGCTGGAGCTAAATATGGCTGGCAGATGGAACGCCCTGTTCCTGGCCTTCTGCAACTCTTAGGTGACGAACCGGAGATGCTTTCACGAACTTTCGCGGCACTAGGAAGTCCGTTGCGCCTGACACTCCTGCGA
>JACDAE010000415.1 GCA_013695595.1 Ktedonobacteraceae bacterium
GCGCAGGACTCCAGCAACACCCCCTGGAGTGATGGAGCTGCTGCTTGTGCGTGCGCTCGACCGCTTCCGCTCGCAGGGTGCAACCATTCTCAGCCTCGGTCTCGTCGCATGGTCAGACACACTACAAGAAATGACTCCGCTGCAACGCAAGCTCGCCAGTTTTGTAACTGACCATCTGCACCTGTTGGAGACGCATAACACGCTCTTCAAATTCAAACAGAAATTTAACCCGCGCTGGGAGAGTCGCTATATCGTCACTCGTGCAACGCTCGCCTTGCCGCAAGTCGCGCTAAGTATTCTTCGTGTGAGAAACTACTCCAGGAAGTAGCAAAATGAGTAGACTGACTACCTATTGCTCTGGCACACATCATCTGATCAGCAAAGGCGCCAGTTCACTGCGCGCAGACCGCTTCAGCCGGAGGCCCACGACCAACTTCCCTCGCAACGATCCCGCCACATGAGCTGTGCCAGAACACTATTCAATAGAATGATTATGAAGCAATGGTTGCGAGAAACGTTATTTTCTGTATAAGATAGAAGAGTAGTACAACACGAGGAATACGTATTGTTTTCACCTAAGACGAAAGCTCAACAGACACAAGGCGAAGCGGTCGAGAAGTTACCAATGGCTCCTGGCTATAAAGCGCAGGGGTGGAGGAGCACACTTCTCCAGTTCCTGCGCTATTGTGTAGTGGGTGGGCTAAACACTATTGTCGATATAGGAATACTCAACATCTTACTGCTGCGCTTCCCTACGCACAACGCGCAAATACTGACGGCGTATAACGCGGTTGCCTATAGCTGTGGAGCTATAAGCAGTTTTCTCCTGAACAAATACTGGACGTTCCGCCACACACAGCGAACGACGAGAAGGGAGGTGATCCGCTTCGCCATCAGCATCGTCCTTGAAATCCTGTACAGTAGTGCCTTTATATGGCTGGCGGGCCGAGCTCTGCAACCATTTATCTCTAATGTTACGCTGTGGGGCAATGCATCAAAGCTCGTCGCAGTCGTCTGCGGCACCCTCCTCTCATACAGCCTGATGCGCTTCTGGACCTTTGCTAACCGGTCGCAATCTTAAAGATTCGCCCAATCCGGTTGTTGACGGCTACGAGCTGCTTTCAATCCGATGTCAGAATACCAATTTTTATCTTTCACCATGACTTGCTCATATGCAACTACTGCTTCGTCGTAGCGTTCCATATGAAGCAAGCAAGTTGCCATTGTAAAGCGAAGCTCGTTGTCCTCTGGATGCTGACTTCTTTCCTTCTATACGATACATGCTAAAACACTGTGCTGTCTTACACGGAGTGCTATTCTATTTCTCTTGTTTTAAAATGGTCATAGGCATAAAGAACTGCTCTTAATTCTCTCATTGCTTTCATAATCCAAAATTCTTTATACGATCAACACAGTTTATAACGGTGTCTATTTTCTCCCTACATTAACCCTTTTCTCCCCCTTAATCCGCTATACCATCAAGCACTCGTTAAGAAATTGATGCTCAGGCGTTTATGTATATATTGAGCAACGCCCGAACAGTAGGTATATATTGGGGACGCATTAGATCGAGTTACGCCAGAGAATGAAAATAGATATATCTCCCTAATAGCCAATTTTACACATTCTTGTGCAATTTGTTGCTAATATACATATAGTTAGATATAATACATTTCTATACTGGTGATTTACACTTATCCTGATTGATTAAACCGTAATTGTGACAAATTATCAATCAATGTGTGTTTATATCTTCAGATATCTAACTCAGGGATTTTTCACCTCTCTAGATTGGAAAGTTGGAGGTAAGGTATAATATGGGTCTGTCGCTCATAGCATTCGATACTGACCACATCAAGCGCTATGTCTTCGGTACTGAGAAGCTGAAAGAGATTCGTGGCGCAAGTTCGTTACTCGATTCTCTTAATCGCATTGTTATGACCAAGCTGGCCAACGAGTATGACGCCCAACCAGTTTACGCGAATGGCGGCTCCGGTCAATTCATCGTTGCAACAGAAAGAGCTGACCTATTTGGGAAAGAGGTGCAGCAAAAATATCTTGCTGTTACTGGTGGAGGAGCATCCATCACCTTCGTTTCAATACCGCTTCCAGAACACATCGTGGATATTAGCGATGATGACATCATGGACACCTTTGAACTGCTGCAATGGCATTTGCAAGAGGAGAAGCTGCACTCCCCCGAAATTTTTGCCCTGGCATCTCATCCTTTTCTACGTTTATGCGATTCCTGTGGCACTGAATATGCGGATGCTCAAAAGGAAAGCAAGGATGTTATTCGTGATGCAGATGATCTGGATGAACAGTATTGCTCGATTTGTCAATTAAAGCGAGTAAGAGATAAAAAAATTAAAAGGCTCATTGAGAGATCTATTCAAGTCACAAAGGCTGGAAAAAAAACACGGGATGATGAGTATCTGTGGGATCAGATCATTAGCAGCCTGGATGCAATGGGCTACGATCTCCCCGAAGACATAGATCGCCCCAATGATTTCAATGCCTTCAGCAATTTTAAGGGAGCTAAGAATTATCTTGGATTGATTTACGCTGATGCGAATAATATGGGTCGAGCTATTGAGCACCATCGTTCGCTTGCTGCTCGCAAGGAGTTCGCAGAGACTATCGACAAGGCCATCTATACATCGGTCTGCACAGCCATTTTCAGGCATCTGAAGATTAACGATCATCTGAAGCCAGTAGATCAACGAAGCGATGATCTACTTCATCCCATTTTTCCTTTCGATATCCTTCTTATGGGTGGTGATGATATTTGCATGGTAGTTCCCGCATCCGCAGCTATGGATGTCGCTCTTACTATTGCTGAAACATTCCGTCGCGAGACTCATGAGGAACATACGCTCTCCGTAGGTGTGGTCCTTGCTCCTGTCACATATCCCTTTGGCTTTTTGAGGGAAATGGCCGAGAGCAATCTGAAGTTTGCCAAGAAGGCTGGCGCAGATGTGAATGCACAAGCAAGAAAGTCAAGCACTACCATTGATGACACACGCATCAATTTTATGATCGTCACGGGCAGCAGTAGCAGTAATTTCTCATCGATATATAACACCATTTATCGTCGGCAAGATGAGGCGTTACATCAAGAGTTTCATGCAACACTACGTCCCTATGCTCCTGAGAGCCTGCATATCCTACTCAATGCGATCCGAGGAAAAGAGGGAGCAAATCTGGGGCGCTCTAAATTGCATCAGATACGCGAGGCAGTATTCCAGATGAACCTGACAACGTCTGTGATTGATGGACTGACTGTACTAAGGAACTGGCGCGAAAAACAGCGTAACCACATCACACGGCACGTCTATCAGATTGGTAGCCATTATCAAATGCCGCACAGTAATCCCGATGATCCTGTATCGGGCTTTCCTCGGGTGATTTTCCCCTGGTTTACCGATGGAAAGAATGGGAAGAATGGCGATACGATTTATCGTACATCTC
>JACDAE010000434.1 GCA_013695595.1 Ktedonobacteraceae bacterium
GTATAGTTCTGCTCATACTTTTCGTTCTGAGGGAACGTCGGGTGCGCTGGCCGCTCGTTGATCTGGCACTGTTTCGCAATCGTCCGTTCGTTGTGGGATGTCTGAGCTTCTTCCTCTTCTCTGCCGCGCTCTTTGGATCACAGCCCTATTGGAGCCTGTTTATGCAAAACACGTGGGGATTTTCCCCGCTGCAAGGCGGCCTGGGCTTTTTACCGGCGACCGGCCTGATCGTCATTCTGACACCTCTGTCCGGCATCATCGCACAATGGATCAAAACAAGATTAGATGTGCTCCTCATCTGTGGATTAGTGCTCAACGGGCT
This sequence comes from Ktedonobacteraceae bacterium, assembly GCA_013695595.1. GTDB lineage: Bacteria > Chloroflexota > Ktedonobacteria > Ktedonobacterales > Ktedonobacteraceae > JACDAE01. The sequence goes on from JACDAE010000434.1 coordinate 323, forward strand.
GAGCTTCCTCTATGTTGTGATCACCATGAATACGCAGAGAACATACGTCGATGGATTGCTCCCGGTCTTTCTGACGCGTGGCCTGGCGATCCCCATCGTTAGCTCCTGTATCACGCTGGTCGTAATGAGCGCCGTCTCCACGAAACAGTCAGGGCTCGCCTCCGGCACACTTGGAATGGCTCGCAACATCGGGACGGCATTTGGGGTGGCATTACTGAGCCAGGTCTACCTCTTTCACATCAACACAACAATTCCAGCATCGCTCATAGCAGGTCGGGCCGCCGCAGATCAGTTCATAGTCTCAGGCAAAGGCGCAAGCCATCTGATTATCGAAGAGATTGTCTTCCAGGGCTTCAAGATGACTACCCTTGCCTGCTCTATCCTTTGCGCAGTGGCTGTAATCCTGATTTTCTTTATGCGCACACGAGTACGCACAAAAGAAATTGTCACCACCGTACAGGAACGCGAGGAAGAAGTCGCTGTTTGATATAATCAAAAGGCATGGATACGCATTCAAAGGCCCGCAATGTTGCAAATAAGGTAGGGAAGCCATTTAGTATTCCGTGGAATGCCATCATGCTGCATTGGCCTGTCATCGGCCACGGAATACTAAATGGCTTCCCTACCATGATGAATTTTCCCCACGAAAGGATGCATAGAATGACAACTATAACAGAAGATAAAGCGGCACCGGGTCAGTTAGCATTGATCCAGGCTCTTGTAAATACGCAATACGGGCAATCGCGACGCACCCATACCGAACTGACGAGCCCTGAACAGATGCGGGTATGGCTGGTAGCACACAACCTGTTACCTGATGGAATACCAGTTACAGAGGGAGATTTTCGGCGCTTTTTACAGGTGCGCGAAGCACTTCGTGCCTTACTCCATGCGAATAATGATGGCGAGGTTTCTCTCACCCAGATTGAGGTTCTCAATAATCTTGCCAGCAATGCACCCCTCACGGTCCATTTCCAACTCGATGGACGGCCAGCACTCGAACCAGATATTGCCGATATTGACGGTGTGATTGCCAGACTGCTCGGCATCGTCTTCACCTCAATGATTGATGGAAGTTGGGACAGGCTCAAAGTCTGTCGCAATGAGCGCTGCCAGAAAGCATTCTATGATACCTCGAAAAATCGTTCCGGGGCATGGTGCTCGATGACCGGATGTGGGAGCCGTTCTAAGGCAAATGCATATCGACAGCGACACAACGAGCAGAATGCTCAATAAATTTTATCAATCAACTAAATTGTTAGGCGCTCTAATAATGGTTCCTGCGCCTTTTAATTTTTTTGCTGCGATTGTATGTTTCTTCTCGCATGGGTGACCATGGGTAAGCCATAGCGGGGACGCAAGGTCACCCGCATCTGGGGCTCGACCGGGTGCCCAGAAACCAGGCATAACTGATAGCGTTGAGCAACAGTAGATAGGATCAACTGAGCTTCCATCATAGCAAAGTGGTTGCCAATGCACATGCGTGGTCCTCCCCCAAATGGGAAATAGGCATAGGAAGGACGAACAGTCGCACGTTCAGGCTCGAACCGTTCAGGCTCCTCCCAAAAAGCAGGATGACGATGCATCGCATACGGACTGATCATCACCATACTGTTAGCCGGGATATGACACCCACTCAGTTCGTCATCGGCGACCGCTTTGCGACTCAAGAGAGGGGCGGCTGGATAGAGACGCAATGCTTCCTCAAGAACCATACGTGTGTACTTCAGATTAGGAAGGTCCTCAACGGTTGGCACACGACCACCAAGAACATCGTTCAACTCAGCGTGCAGGCGACGCTCGACCTCGGGGTGATCGGAGAGTAGATACCAGGTCCAGGTCAGGGTATTCGCCGTGGTTTCGTGACCAGCAAGCAGGAGCGTCTGCACTTCGTCACGCACCTGCCGATCATTCATCCTCCGACCGGTCTCTTCATCCTGTGCCAACAAAAGCATCGAAAGTAGATCACCAGTATCCGTTTGCAGCCTTCGGCGCTCAGCAATCATGCGGTAGACCACCTGGTCCAGCGTGCGGATAGCCATCTGGAGGCGGCGGTTGCGTGGAATGGGAACGCTGAGCGGCGGGAAGGGCTGCAAGACATAACCAGCGGTTAGTTCTAGTAAGGCCGTCACTGCTGAACCAACAGTACTGGCCTCCTGGCTCAGATCGAGACTGAAGAGCGCCCGCCCCACGATTTGCAGGGTCAGGCGCACCATCTCCTCTTCCATCTGCAACGGCGTCCCTATGTCGGAACGAGCTTGCCACCGTTCGAGCATCGCGACGGTTGCATCAGTCATCAGCGTGCTATAGATCTCTAGACGCTTACGATGGAATGCTGGTTGGATGAGACGGCGCTGATGCAACCAAGATTGCCCATCGTTGATCAAGAGTCCCTGTCCAAGCATCGGCTTGAATATTTTGTATGTGAGGAGGTCTTTATTATAGTTGCGAGCATTCTCCTGGAGAACGTGTTTGATACTCTCCGGGTGAGAGATCAGGTAAGCGGGTGAGAAGAGGAAGCGCAGGCGCACCACTTCTCCATGCGCCTGTGTCCTGGTCAAAAATCCCAGAGGATCACGCTGCATCTCACTTGCACTACCAAGCAAAGAAAGGGTACGGATTCGAGGAACGTTCTTGTCTTTTTGGGTCCGAGATGATGGCAAGACAAATCGGTCAGGTATATGCGGTGTCGGTATGATTGGTTGGGGCATCTTTTCTGCTCCTTTTGCTGCTTCATAGGGATACATATCACGTGACTCTGCACATCAGAGGTTGCACACAATTGTTCCCTTCTCTATTGCAATACTTTAAATATAGCAAAACGTTGGTTGATGATTCCAGCAAAGCGGGCGAAAAACCTATGATTGGGCTGCCGCGTTCCCTCGTGCAACACTCGACCCACGCACGACGAGTTGCCCCTTCAGCATAACCTGCCGCGTCGGTCGCCCAGGATCAACAATTCTCTGCAAAAGAAGCTCTATCGCGGTCCTGCCAATCTCATAGGTTGGCTGATCGATCAGGGTGATCGCAGGTTGCACCAGCGCAGCCCACGTCGTCTCATCAAAGGTGACCAGGGCGATATCGTCAGGAATAACCAGATGACGCTCTCGTATTGCCTGCAGCGCACCCGCCGCAAGCAGACTATTCGTCGTGAGGAGCGCATCGAGACGCGGAGATGTATCCAACATCTTTAAGGTTGTAGCATAACCAGTCTCTATCCTGGGCAAAACATACTTGACGTGCTCCTCACTGGGGACCAATCCTCTCGTGCGCAATGCCTTCTCATATCCAGCGTAACGCTCCCGACCCGTTGTGCTCATATCGCCACAGATAGCCCCGATCGATCGATAGCCGTTCTCTAGCAGGTGCATGGTCAAACGATACGCCGCATCCACATTATCCAGCAGCACGCCATCTGCATCTCCATGCTCGATCGAACGATCAACGACCACCGTCGGAAAATTGAGGGTCGCGGTAGTGAAATTGGCCGCCGTCTGGCGCGTCGGCGAGAAAATAACGCCGGCGACACTCTCATCGCGCATCAGATTCAGATAAATAGCTTCTTTTTCAGGGTTTTCATCCGTGTTACAAAGAAAGATGCTATATCC
>JACDAE010000674.1 GCA_013695595.1 Ktedonobacteraceae bacterium
ACTAACACGGCCCCATCGAGTTGCATCTCACGACTGAGCGTCGCCTGGGGCTCACTCGTACCCGGTGGCAGATCGATGATCAAATAATCCAGTTCACCCCAATCGACAGAGTAAAGAAGTTGACGAATAAGCATTCCCAATACATCAGGCATGGGTGCAACGGCCTGCTCCTCCCCAATGAAAAACCCTACAGACATAATCTTAATACCATAACGTGGTAATGGCTTGATTTTCATTTCCGGTGGTATCTCTTTGCGTTCAGCCAGAGGTAAAACAGCCTCCGATCCCTTGCTGGCAGCTTTCCTACGCACGCCCAGCATCATGGGGATACTGGGACCATAGGCATCGCCATCGAGGAGGCCGACTCTTGCACCCTTCTTGCCCAGAGCCACCGCTAGATTAACGCTGACTGTCGATTTTCCGACCCCACCTTTGCCACTACCAACTACCAGTAATCTACCAACATTCTCTAAGCGTGCTCGCTTTGTACGTCGCACCATTATTCTCCCTACTTCTTTTTCAACCACTCTCTGAAGTTAGTATAAGATGAACATACTTATTTGGCAAGATTTTTTGGCTGGCCTCTATGAATGAAAACATGCTGAAGAGGCTTCTCCTTTTCTCATGGAGAAGCCTCTTCTTATAAATCACAGTTCAACGAACGACACTACGTGAGTTCCAGGAGCGGGAAGGCCCGATGGGCACGCGATGGCACCAGGAAATTCTGGCGACGCGTCGCCGTAAGGAAGCGTTCCAGACCATTGTCATCGCTATGCACACCTAAACCGGTAGCATTGCCATTGGCATCCTGGGGTGCCTGAAACTTGAGTGCAGCCTGATTGACGCGCATTACTCTGAAGAACTCCGCAGTAGGAACGAAGACTGAAAATTGGAGCTTTGGCTGATTGGAGCCATCTGGCACATCCAGATTATCAAACCCTGGCCCATCCATACGGATATGAATAGGCGTCCCGTCAGAAGCACGGGAAGACTGCTGTAAGGCCGATAAATGTCCCATACGGGGACGCCGCTTGCCAATATCATTAGGATCGGGACTCGTTGCTGGTTGGGGATCATTCACAGGATTACGGTCATCACCAAATGGTCCGAGATCCAGACCCGTCTGACTGGCCTCCGTTACTCCTTGCGCATGATAGTGCAGAAAGACACTGGCATCGTTCGCTATAAATGCAGGCCCTCCTCCGTTGCTGAATTGATCGCCGTTCCCTAACGCGGGAATAGGATCAGAGCGGAACATATATTGGACGCGCTCAGTGTACGGCTCATCAGGCACATTGTAGAATGCATCCAGGTCCTGGATAACGTGCGAAAGATGCTGGATCGAACCATTAGCAAAGTAGCTAGAGCTGGTTGCGTTGGTAAAGCGTGCCGAGCTATTCCCCTGGAACGTCGTGATCGCCGCAGGTCCACTGGCCGCAACTTGCTGATCGGCAAACCCCATCCACATAGGAGAGTCCGGATTAATGTGCTGCGTGTAAGGAAGTTTATTCTCTTGAGCCACAAAGTGGGGCAAGCTCATCTGAGCAAACATCGTACGCATCGAAGTGAAGGTAAACAGATTGCTAAAAACTGGCGAGGCAACCGCAGAACCGTTAAGATTGTTACTTCCTTGCAACCAGCTTATCACATTCTGAATAGTGCTAAGAGTATCACTACGAAACGAAAAGAGCATGTCGTTCGACTCTATGGTTACAGGCACATTGAAGGTTGTCTTCGTAATACTCCCACCTGAAGTCACATCAGTCGGACTGGGCATCGCTTCTTCCAATACATAACGGCTGGTATCTGAAAGCAGGCGCGGCATATGGCTGCTCACGATACCTCCAGTCAGCCCCCCTGGCAGCCTTCGGAAATAAGGAAGTCCATACGAAACGATAGTAAAAACCCCCGCTGGACTGAATGGGAAATGAGCTTCTACCTGGTTTAAGCTATTCGCCAACACACTTTGATCACCCTTTGTCGGAGTACGATTCAGCCGTGCAGTAAGAAAAACGGTATAAACTGGCCCAAAGCGCACTTGAACATTGCTGAACGTTTGAACTGGCCCAATGAAATTACCGATATCAAATTGGATATCTGGGAAGGCAGTCGCGTTTGTAGCGGCTTCTACAATACGCTTAGGTGTCCATACCAGAGCATCAATACTTGCCAATGTTGTCGCTGACATCCCAAGCATGCCTAATTTGAGCAAAGCACGGCGACTGACGGGTACCTTCGGAACTTTTACAATCTCTTCAGCATGTAAAATACGCTTCGAATGAGGGGTTTGATAATCCATTACATTTCTTCTCCTTCTGTCGGATGTACCTGATGATATAACAACAGCTCGTACTCCCTACAAGGACGCATTACAGCTCTAACTAAATATATACAACAGGATAAGATTGAGGACTATATGAGAGTCTGGCAATGCAACAATGAATAAAGAATGGTTTTCAGTAACCACATATCTTGATTGCGTGAATTTTTTTACGTTCAAAGGGATGAAATAAAATCATCTACAAAAAATGGAAGGGAGTCGAAGCAGTTTTTCGACAAAAAGAGTCGTGCTCATAGTGGGAAAACAGTGTGGGGCGCAAGAAAAAATAGCCTTAGCGTTTCTCTCTTTTGTACACTTCCTTGTGCATCTCCTTTTTCTGGAAAACCAGTAAATAGGACTGGTAATGGCATCTCTTCGTACTACCAACATCCATTATTGCAAAAACGAAGGTTCCATGGTGCCTGAAACACAGAGAATAAGTTGCATCTATCTATTCATGCATAATAATAACAGGAAAATACTAATTTGTCAATGCTATATATTTTGATTCACCCACCATGTATACGCTACTTGCTTTTTTTATTTATAAATCATTTTATAAGTCAATAAAGCTTCTTATTTGTTACATTTTTAGATCATATAAATAATCATATCGATTGCATTCACGCGTATGGGCACCCTCCAATGGACAAAGACCTCACTATGATTGGCTCTTGCAAAGACCACCCGTGACTGCATATACTTAACTATAAGAAATTATGTCATACAAACACATTGGGAGCGTCTGCATGTATCGCTTATTGGCTATCGACCTGGATGGAACCCTTCTTTCACCACAAAAAATTATTACACGCCGCACCTATAATGCCCTCATGCAAGCCATCACGGCTGGTATGCAACTGGTCATTGCCACAGGTCAGACGCTCAATGTATTGCGAGCCGTTTGCGCGGATCTCCCCTTAACTGTGCCGCAAATTATTTACAACGGCGCAATCATCGCGGACGCTTCTACAGGCGCAATTGTACGTGAACAACTTGTCCCGCAAGAATATATTTTGTCTACCCTTGCGCGACTACAAGAAATGAATCTTTATCGTGGCTATCATACCCATGAACATGTTTATGTTGATCACAATACCCCTGGCGCTCAGAAATGGTATCGCCCACCGGTTCCTCCCGCGCTAGAAGTTGCGGATGTCGCGAGTATCTATCCTCAAACGTGTATCAAGCTGGTAGGAATAGGGGATGAAGGCACATTACGCGCAAAAAGGCAGCAATTAGAAGATCTGTTAGCAGGGCAACTTTATGTCACGCAGGCGTCGCGAGATCTGTTGGAGTTTCTCCATCCCGCTGCCTCTAAAGGCAATGCGCTCAAATTCCTGGCTGAGGAATTAGCGATTGCGCCCGAAGAGATCGTCGCAATCGGCGACAATCACAACGATATCGGTATGCTTACATTCGCTGGCCTGGGCATCGCAATGGGTAATGCGCACGATGAAGTGAAGGCGGCGGCAACTTATGTCACGTCACGCAACAGCAAAGATGGAGTCGCCGTGGCCCTGGAAAAAATGGTGCTCCCGTATTTAGAAGCAGCCTCTTCGTAAAAACAGTACTGGCATAAAATGTTGTTATGGCGTACCATGTATTATTATTCAGTTCAATTCAATATCTATGCAACACGTGAGGTTACATGTCAAGTTCAGAGCAAACTTCTTCTCCTCTGCTTGAGAAGAATCAGATTATCCCGGCCTTTACGCTTCCAGGAACCGATGGGATGCCTCATGGCCCGTGGGATTATAAGCAGCACGAACACCTGGTCTTATTATTTATGCGTAGCATTACAACGGATGCCACACGCGAACTACTACGTACGTTTGCCGCCTCCTACACAGCGTTTCGTGAGGAGTACTGCGCCATTCTAGGTATCACTGCAGATGCCGTAATCGCTAATTTGCAGGCACAGGAACAGTTACGTCTGCCTTTCCCCTTGCTGGCAGATCCAACGGGCAGGGCTATCCAACGCTATACAGCCTGGGAAGGGGCCTCACATACGGTGAAGCCCTGCATCATTCTGGCCGATCGTTATAATGCACTCTATGGGCAATGGAGCGCTGATGACGAAGCACAGCTTCCGTCCGTCAAAGAATTACTGGAGAACCTTCAGTATATGAATAAACTATGTGCGCTTTAGTTTCTCTAGTCAAAAGGATTTGAGCTACCATCATCTATCTCACGAGAGGACAACAATGCACGACGAACACACTTCCACGCCTCCCTGGAACCTTGACACGCTGCTCGTCCACGGTGGACAGCACAAAAAGACGGGTAATGACGCCGGTACACCAACCATACAACCTATTTACACCAGCACGACATACCATTATACAGACGTAGAAAATTTGGATAAGGCATTCGACGGCACGACCTCGACAGGTGAACCGGCATTCGTCTATGCACGTCAAACGAATCCCAACGCGCATACATTTGAAACGGCAGTGGCCCAGGCAGAAGGAGGTGTGGGCGCAATCGCGCTTGGCTCAGGTATGGCGGCCATCCACACGGCTCTGTTAGCGGCGGGACTTGTATCAGGAACAAAAATTGTGGCGTCGAAGGATATGTATGGTCCAACCGTGAGCCTGTTGCAAAAGGTTTTCGCACCGGCAGGGGTCGAGATTGTCTTAAGCGACCTGTGCTGTATTGATGCCGCCGAGTTCATCCTGAAAGAGCAACCAGATGTTATTTATGTAGAGACAATCTCCAATCCCCTGGTCAAAGTCGTTGATCTGGACGCAATCAGCGCAGCCGCACGCGAGGTGGGAGCTGTCACCATTGTCGATAGCACATTTACAACCCCCTGCCTGCTCAGGCCGATTGAACATGGTTTTGATCTTGTACTACATAGTGCCACAAAATACATCAGTGGACACGGCGACAGCACAGGCGGCGTGGTGGTGAGTGCCAGAAACGCTCTGCTCGATCAACTCCGTAGTTATGCGATCTTGCTGGGTGCCATGCTCAGCCCTTTCGATGCACACCTGATGATGCGTGGACTCCGTACCATGGCATTGCGCATGGAACGTCATTGTCATAATGCATTACAGGTGGCACGTTTTCTGGAAGCGCATCCTGCGATCGCTAAAGTCCATTATCCTGGTCTCGCCTCACATCCTCAATACGCCTTAGCTGGCACGCTGTTAAAAAATGAACTTTACGGAGGATTGCTGGCATTTGAGTTGAAGACGCAATCGCGTGAGGCTGTCTATCGTTTTATGAACCAGCTCCACCTCTGCATGCCAGTAACAACGCTGGGCGATGTTTTCTCCGAGGTAAGCTATCCCGCCATGTCGTCGCATCGCACGTTGACGGTAGCCGAACGCAACAAAATGGGCATTACGGAAGGCTGTATCCGCCTCTCAGTAGGCATCGAACACATCGACGACATTGTGCAAGATCTGGATCAAGCGCTGACATATTAAAAAATAACCAGGGTATAACGTTCTCGCCCTCCATCTCATGACGCACCAATTTAGAGGACGAGAACGCTTGACAGAATAGTAGGGGTGCGGTGGAACACAGTGGAACAAACCCGGATGTCACCAATATATGGAGACACCCGTGCTTCTTCAATATAATGCTTACGGGCGGTTTTTGCCGAAGAAGCCCCCGCGCTTACGCGCAGGTACTGGCATAAAACGCTCAGTCTGGGCAGCAAGCACGCGCCCGTGGAGAAGGGTTTCATGCGCCCAGAGCAGGTCTGCATACAGCACATCATCCCGCTTCTCCTCCAACGCATGGATGGCGGCGGCGATACAGACCTCGCGGAAGTGGCTACCTGGTTGCCCCAAAAGTTGGGGAGCAATGAGTGCATGCTCATCTTCACGATACGCAGCACCCAGAAAGCGCTTTAAGAAACGTTGCGCAAGCGCCTCATCTTCGACCAGACCAATCTCGATCAATATATCCACGCGACCGGGACGATCTCGAATGCGTGGATCGATGCTCTCAGGATCATTACTGGTCGCTAACAAAAGGGTACCTGCTGGATTATCAGGCGTCGCGACACCGTCAAGTACGTTGAGTACTAGCTGCATTTCATGCGCGTCCGAGACAAACATCTCGAAGTCCTCGACCAGAACAAGCGTCGGGATCTTGCCTTCGGCGGCATTATGCAATGCATAAGAAAGATGTTGCCACGAACTGGTGTTCCGCCCCTTCTGCGGCGCACAGACGTAGATAACCAGGCCACCCTGTTTCACATGTCGTGCACCCTCAGCCTTGAGTAAAGTTGTTTTTCCGGTTCCCGGAGGACCGATCAGTAAAACTTTACGCAAACGAGGCACACGCAAGGCGGCATAGCGTTTCAATATCTCTGCTGAGAAGATCTGGCGCTGCGCTGTGATCTGGGCCAACATCTCAGGCGCAAGCACGACATCATCGAAGCTTGTACGCTTGATAACATCTACCAGCTTGTCGTCGCCACCAATAATCTCGACGCTGCCACGACGTGCTTGACGAGCAATATTTTTATGTAATTCATCGATCAATTCTAGAAATGCCAGCCACTCGTCCTGCCGCCCGGATGGAATCGCCGCGATGACCTCCACAACGCCCTCTTCAGTATCCCGATCATCACAGAAACGCACCGACATGGCCGACCAGCCGGAGGCAAAGGTGTAGCAGATCCAGCCATTAGGAATACCAGGCACAGTATCGCGCTGTCCGGCTTTCGCATGATGGAGTAAATCTCGTTGCAAAAGAGGAACACCGGTACGATTTGCGGCAATAGTGGCTGCTTCTGGTGGAGGCTCAATAAATCTCCAGTTCACCAGTTGTCCCAAAGGCGAATGCTTCCGACGCTTGCCGCCAGCAACCAGCTTGTCAAGCATGAGGGGATGATGCTCATTCGCGATGCGACCACGCGAAAGGGAATCAACCAGCAAAGCCTCGCCATCCAACTCCAACTCATGCCACAACCGATAGAGGGCAGCAACCACAATCTCCTGGCGAAACACATGCACGTGCTGAATAATCTCGGCAGCATTTGCGTGTAATCTCTCGTGCGGAGCTGTACGCATTTCGTGGTTGATCGAATGGATTCGTTCAAGGCTTTCCATACTCATTTCCCTCTTATGGCTTCTTGCCCAGCCAGCAGGGCACTCAAAAATTGGGTCAATTTCATAATAGCATGCTGTTTGCTTTTTGTCAACTTTATTTTGCGGCAATTTTCTATTTTTCTCAACCAGGGCGGAAATAGAGGCAGATAACCATCACCATAGTATTCTATCTCACGAAAGTGAAAGCGGTATACAGACTTGTAATGCGTTCAGAGAGCCTGCACGTGATAGTATTATAGACGGAAGAAATGGAGACCAAACAAAAGCATGACTCGCACAACACCCTTACCTGCGCTTCAACAACGCGATTTTCGTCTGTTGTGGATTGGACAATTATTTTCAACTATCGGCTCTCAGATGCAACTCATCGTCGTCAACTGGCATGTTTATCTCTTATTACGCGGTCAGGTGGATAGAATATCGCTTCTCGGCTGGCACTTTTCACTGAATGCGCAGGCCGTTGGGCTGGGAATGTTGGGTGCGGTACGTATTCTCCCCATCTTTCTATTCGCGTTTCTTGGTGGCGCGATTGCTGATCATAAAGATCGGCGTCATATCATTCTCTGGTCACAGATTCTGGCATGCCTCTGTGCCGCATTCTTAGGATTGCTCACGCTCAGAGGAAATATTACGATCGCGCTCCTCTACCTGTTTACGGCCATTGATGCCGCCATTAATGCATTCAACGAGCCTGCACAAATCTCGCTCTATCCTGAACTGATCCCTGCTGAGCACCTCTCAAACGCAGCCACATTGTTTGCATTACTCTGGCAGGTGGGAACGATCATCGGGCCCATGCTGGCTGGTATCCTCCTGGTAGCTTTCCCAATCGGTACCATCTACCTGTTGAATGCTGGCTCGTTCCTCATTGTCTTATGTGCCGTCCTATTGATACGGCATCGCAGCGTTGTTCAAAAAGCTGAGAGTGAAGCATTCAAATGGCGCGAGATGCTCGATGGCTTTCACTTTGTGCGCCGTACCCGACTCATCTGGAGCACGATGATCCTCGACGCCTTCGCCACATTTTTCGCTTCGGCTCGTACCATGCTGCCCCTCGTCGCCACACAGATCCTGCATACAGGCGCACAAGGCTACGGTTTACTGGCAACCGCACAGCCAGTCGGTGCGGTCCTGATTGGTGGTATTATGGCGATGAGAAAGCCTATTCGTCGCCAGGGGAGTATATTTCTGGCGAGTGTCGCGCTTTACGGACTGGCAACCGCTCTATTTGGTGTTTCATCCCTCTTTATCTTCTCGTATCTGTTCTTTGCACTCACGGGCGTTGGAGACACAATCTCCACGGTGATTCGCACAACCATTCGCCTGCAATGGACACCTGCTGAGCTACGTGGTCGCATGACGGCGGTGCAGATGGTGTTGGCCTTTGGTGGTCCGCAGCTCGGCGAAGTGGAATCTGGTCTGGTAGCAGCCCTGATGGGTGCTTCATTTACGATCTTTACGGGTGGTATGATTACGCTACTCATTGTGGGGTGGGTTGCGTGGCGTTACCCAGAATTACGCGATTATAGTTAAAAAAGCGTACAAATTCCCCAACACGGGCTTGTAAACCGCGCCCCTACACCATCGGCATGATTTGCAAATATTGTTTTTATTCTACAATGATCATCTATGGTGTAGGGGCGCGGTTTACAAGCCCGTATTGGAGGTTTCACTACTTCGTATGTCTGATATACTTGCCAGGGATGATATCCTCAGCCTCGCCACCTTCGGCGGAAGACATCACATACAGCATACCTTCCTCGGACTTGACCACACAATCATTGATAACGGAGCGGACACCGGGGAAACTTTTCGCGATCTCTGTGGCCGCAACTTTCTGTTCGGGCGTGTGGACGGCACCACTCAAACGCACCTCACCCAGGCGAGGATACACGCCAATAGGTAGATCACGTGTGCGAGCATCACGCGAGAGAACCATCGCCAGGCTGCTTGCCAATTCATCATCGCCCACAAGGTTATTCCTGATCTCTAATAACCCTGGAACACCAAACGCCTGATCCTGTACAATATCGCCGCGCAGGGAACTGGAGATGTTGCCATCGAGATAGAGCACACTATCCAATACGCGAATATTCATCCCCTTAAAATCGACATGTAAGGGAGTCAGATCACTTAATACCTCACCAACTTCACGCTGTAATTCTGCATCACTACGATACGGAGCCAGCGTTTGCAAGGTCGCTTCTGGAATAGAGACCAGAATACGTCCCGGCTCTAATGAGGTTATGTATTGCTGCTGAAGCAGAGTGCTTTGTCCTGCCTTCACATGATGTGCAACACAATAAGCCAGTGCCCCGGTCTGGGGATGAACGGCGACCATCTGTAACAAACCTTTAGAGCTGGAATCCGCAAGTTGTACTGCACTCTTTGTGTCTAGCAGAACTCCTTCAGCCTGTATACTATCACCACGTAACTCATCGCGTGTAATCGTGAGCGTAATGCCATCCCCCGTTGCATCGACAATCGTTTCATAAAGCGCATAGAACGTCTTGCCGAAGAAACGACTTTGCCTTACCCCAATGGAAGTCATACGGCGGATGGCAGGATCAAAGCCAACAGAAGCTAGCACGCCCTCTTCGCCATCGGAACAGAATATTTTTCTGCCAAATTGAAACTTTTGCATTTCAGAGATTAATGTTGATTTTTCCATGTATTTCAGCCTCGTGTCATCAAAAATATGAGAGTGTGGCGTCATAAACGCGCCCTATATCGCTCTTAATACAGAGTGTAGCACGTTCTTATGAATCGTGACAAGCTTCATTCTTGTCATGCTTCGCGCCTGGATTTTAGAGCGCCAATGTAGCAGCGCCAGACTCACGTGTCGGGCCAAAAATTGCATCGGCAGCCTCAGGCGCATAGCGTTCGACAATCTTCTCGGTAATAGCATTGGCACGACAGATCTCACCAAACATACTGGCACTACGGCGTGGAATACGCTCCTGCGTCTCTGGATCAATCTCAATCAAACCAAAGCGTACATACCAGCCATTGTTCCACTCAAAATTATCAACCAGCGTCCAATGAAAATAACCACGCACGGGAATGCCCTCACGCAACGCTCGGTGAACCATTGCCAGATGCTCTAGAATAGCACGCGGACGCCGATTATCCTGCACATCAGAAAAACCATTCTCCGTGATATAGAGAGGCTTGTTGCCACGTGTACGCTTATAAACAGACTTCAACACATGATAGATGCCTGCGGGATAGATTTCGCCAAAGTTGCCATCGAGACCCGGATCGTTGCGTTCCACACCATCTCGCACGAAACGCCGTCCAAATGCTTCGGTAGAGATGGTTGGATCGAAGCGCACCACCTCGCGTGTATAATAGTTGACACCGTGATAATCCCTGGCCCCCGCAGCTCGCATGATCGGTGAGAGCAGCATGTTCGCTGGAAAAGTAAATCTGCCCGTCTCCCCTGCATGCAATGGTGCCCAATTGAAAAACGTATCCTGCACTCCTGCAACACTGCGATCAAGTGGTGAGAGCGGATTGGCTGGCTCAAAGGGTCGATAGTGTAGACAATAACCAATCTGCGCCTCAGGTTGTAGAGCACGTATAGCATAGAACGCCTCAACATGAGCCTGCATCAAGTTGCGCAGCACCAGTAACGCGGTCGTCGCATCCTGCTCGCCTGGTGGGAACCCTCCGGTCTGATAGCCCTGGATCGCATACACATTTGGCTCATTAATCGTTATCCAGAAGCTACACAAATCACGTAATGCCGTCACAACATGTGTAACATAGCGTACAAAGAAGCGGAGATTATCCACACGAGTAAAGCCACCACGCTCGGCAAACCAGAGCGGATCGGTAAAATGATGCAATGTCACAACAGGCGTAATATGACGGCGGCGCAGGTCCATCAGCATCGCACGATACCGATCCAGCGTGGCACTCTCCCATTGGCCCTCCGCAGGTTCGACGCGGCTCCATTCAAGGCTCAGGCGCAGCGCATTATTCTCCATCTGCTCCGCACGCTCAAAATCCTGCTCTGCCAGGAGCCACCAGTTAGCAGCCTCGCCACATTGCTCACCACTGAGAATGTGTCCCTGCTGCTCCCAGCGATACCACTGATTATTGGTGTTTCCTCCTTCACATTGATGAGATGACGACGCTGTACCCCATAGAAAACCTTCTGGAAAACGCAGAACGCGCTGCTGTGCCATACCAAAAACTACCTTTCAACATTACGAAATTGTACCTACTTATTTAGACGTACCATGCTAACAGGTAGTATACACGGGTTTCTTGCTTCGCGTCTCACTCTTAGAATTCCCTTCGGCAAGGTGTCTCCCTACGCTCCCTTTATCACATGCAGAGAAGGACCTTTTAAATTCCAATGACTCGCCAGCCTGCTCACCAGATCCTGTTGCCGCCTCTGTACAATTTCGGGAGTCCATTCGCGGGTATTGATCACCTGCGATGTTACGACAAAAGGAGAGACGCCCAATCGATTGGAAAAGTAGATCTCCTTCTTCCTGGCAAAATCATAGTTATTGGCGTCACGATTCTTTTGGCGTGAAAGCAGCACAAGATTGCCCAGCCGATGCACCCACCGATTCTGCAAATCACCTGGAAAGACTCTGGTCCACTCACTATTAGGAGCCGGTTTTTGGGGCAGCACATGCTCAACTGAGATCGTTGGAAAGTCATAACTCGCGCTCCCATCCGAAATGAGGGTATCCAGGCGCAACAAAATATATTTACATAAGCTACTATTGATATTGACATACACATTGCCATTCAAGGCTTTGTAGATATCATGCTGCTCTTCATCGGTAAGTTGGAGAGGAGAAACACTGGTGTAAACATTCATACCCTGCTTGATCGCCTGCTGCAACTGGCGATAGCGTTCAGAGCGTTTATTATAAGACATATTGAGCAATAACAGGCCAACCGAGAGGCGATCGAGATCCTTCAAAAAATGAAGCACCTGATCAAGCTTATTCTTGTTTCTGCCCCAATACTGGAGAGCGGCAGGGACCCATTCTTTGTGTGGGAGGCGGTTGAGCCAGCGTAGAAGTTCTTCAATCTCAGGAGCATGAGGTACCCCCTTACAATCTGCGGTATTCATAGTATGAAGAATATAGCCATATGGATGAAGCAAATGGTCAATTAATTGTTGCGCCGTCATTCTGCGTTGGGTGGTTGGATAGACGTAGGTCTGGAACTCCTCTAACAAATTCTTGCGCACCCGTGTGCTTGCTGAGAGAATACGAATGAGAAGTAAGAGGTTCTGAAAATTCTCGTTCCCCAGCAACACCTCAATTTCTTCCCACTTATTTGTATATTCCTCCTGCTCTTCTATTGGAATATCTCCAATAATTTGCGCTTTGAGAATATCGGCGTACGAAAGATTGCGGCCACGATCATTCAGAACGGAGAAGATACGATAGGCGGTATCAAAATCAGCGGTGGAAACGACGACGACGAAACAATTATTGACGAGAAACTTGCCCAGATTGATGCGCTCCCCCTCGGAAAGGTGCTGCAAGCGCTGTATATAAGCCAATGCGTTATCGCGAATATTCCTCTGGCTCTCCGAAAGCGCCATCGGTGGCAATGCAATAAGGTCACGCATGCCATGTTCGGCCTGAATATATGTTTGAAAGAAATCGGCGTCGCGCTTACGCAGTGTGAGACGATAGCGGCTGGGCGTACCAGCAAAGGCATTCGCCTTCTCATACAGAAATAGTTCCAGATCGCCAGCTTTTTCCGCGCGAATAGATGCACGTAAGGCCGCTAATAGGATAGTAATAGTGGTAAGGCGCTGCTGCCCATCGATGACCTCTGCATCAGGCTTATCACCCTTGGTCAGCACGATGCTCCCCAAAAAATATGGTGGCGCTTCTTCTAAATCCTGTTTCCCCTCATCCATGGCATCGAGCAGGTCTTCGAGTAACATTCCGGCTTCCTCAGTAGTCCAGGAATAAGGACGCTGATAAAGAGGAATAGTGAAAACGAATTCGTCACTAAAGATTTTTTTGATTTCACATTGCCGCGTGTCAATGCTTACCCGGCCCATGCACTTACTCCTATTCTCATTCTATTATGTATAGAAAAGAAGATTTCTAATCAAAAGACATAAAAAAACTGACAGAAACAGGTCCCGTTGCGTGATTTTTTCTATAGATAGAAAACATCTTAATGCTTTGCTTCTTGCTTCGTCAAGAAATATGGACTAATGGGTCTCTATATACTGCATCCAGCATAGATAACCATGCAAAATATACAAAATATACAAAATATACAAAATCGTAGGGGCCATAAATATGGCCCCTACGATTTTGGGAACACTACATGATTTACAATACGTTATTCACGGATACCACGAGCTGGCAGTGGACGTACGAGCGGACTCATTACTGGCAGGCTCTTTTTGCTACGTGGCAGGCGTTGGCGCACCAGGTAGTTAGGAGCATTTGCCAGATCATTCTTCTCCAGCGTGACATCTTCACCGAAGCGGTTGAAGAAGGAAAGCTCGAAATTCGGCGTCTCTCCAAGTGCTCCGTGAGGGCAGACCTCCACACAGTCACCACAGAAGATGCAGCGATCCAATGCAAAGGCGTAACGCGTTAACGTACGCTCGGCCATCATCAGTGAACCGGTTGGGCAGACCTGGGCACAGGCCCCACACGAAACACAATCGGTATCGTGCAAGCTCACGTTGAATGGTGTCGCAACAATGGTATCGAAGCCCTTGCCGAACATTCCATAACAATCAGGACCGATCACATCATGGCAAACGCGCACGCACTGCGTACAGTTAATGCACTTGTTGGGATCGCGCAGGATGAAGCTATGCGACATATCCAGATCGTAATCGTGGTAGTCGCTCGGCTCCCCGTCATGGAAGCGATTATCGGCAAGACCGTGCTCAATACTATACTTTTGCAGATCGCATTGGCCGGCAGCCGGGCAGGCACATTGCAAGCAACGTGCAGATTCGCGCTCAGCCTGCTCTTGCAAATAGCCCGACTCAATCAACTTAAAGTTGCGCTTGCGCTCTTCGTAGGGCAGCATAGGCATCTTTACCTTGGGCTCAACCGGCTTGTAAGGGACGATATCGAAGAGGTCCGCCTTGCGCTCTTCCAGTTCCAGGCGACGCGCTACTTCATTCATATCTTCACCAAGCAAGAATGAATGAATTGAACGAGCGCCCAGTTTACCCTGCGCCACACCCTCGATGATCGTTTTTGCGCCCATCTGGCAGTCACCACCAGCAAACACACCTTCGCGATCCGACATAAAGTTATGCGGATTCGTCTGCACCGTTTTCCACTTCGTCCATTTGATGCCTGACTGCTCGTCGATAACTCGTGTGTCAACAGCCTGACCGATAGCAGGGATCAAGGTATCACATTTGATGGTGAACTCAGAGCCTTCGACGGGGACAGGACGACGGCGACCACTGGCATCAGGTTCGCCTGGTTTGGTTTTCTGATACTCGACGCCCACTACTTTTCCATCTTCAACCACGACCCGTTTCTGTGCAACGCGCAGGATCAATTCGGTCCCTTCAGCTTCACCATCCTCAACCTCTTCCTGCGTCGCGCCCATGTCGCTACGGCCACGATAGTAGGTTGTATGCACCTTTGCACCCAGGCGCAATGAGGTACGTGTGCAGTCAAATGTGGTAAATCCACCACCAATGACGACCACTTCCTTGGTATCATCGACGGGAACGGGCTTACCCTCAACCTTTTCGCCCAGATAGGCAATCGCGTTGACTACACCCTCGGCATCTTCTCCCGGTATGCGCATCTTGTTGCTGGTCCAACACCCGATGGCGAGGTAGACCGCATCGAAGCCCTGCGCAAAAAGATCATCAATAGTAAAATCATCGCCCAACTTGACGTTCGTTTGTAGATCCACGCCAAGTTGCCAGACACCATCAATCTCACGATCCATCATGTCCTTCGGCAAACGATATTCTGGAATACCATAGCGCAACATTCCACCCGGCTGTGGCTGCATATCAAAGACTTTACAGTAATGACCCTTCAAAGCCAGATAGTATGCGCATGTGAGGCCAGCCGGGCCAGCACCCACAACCGCAACTTTCTTGCCTGTTGGTGCATCTTTCAGAAAGGGGATGGGTGGATCTAACAACGAGTATTCTGCTGCATGGCCATGCATACGGCAGATAGCAATCTCTTCTTCTACCAGCTTGCGGCGGCAGGCTTTCTGACAGGGCGCAGGACAGGTCAGGCCCAGAATGTAAGGGAAAGGCAATACCTCTTTGACCAGACGAGCAGCTTCTTTCATAGAACCCTGCGCAATGAGTTCCAGGTATCCGGGAATGTCAATGTGCGTTGGGCAATCCATCTGACACGGTGGCTGGCAATAGGCATTGTGATCGGAGAGCATCATCTCCAGATTGGTGCGACGAATATGGAAAAGTTCATCCGAATTCGTGGTTACCACCATGCCTGGAGTGGCAGCAGTGTTACAGGAAGGCAGAGGCCGACTCTCGCCTTCAATGTGCACCAGGCACATACGACAGGCAGAGGTTGGCTCTAGCTTATCGTCATTACATAAATTCGGGATATCGGTGATCCCATTATCGGCAGCAACACTCAAAATAGCCTGACCCTGATAGGCCTGCATAACCTTGCCGTCAATGGTTATCGTAAAACTGGGATGACCCACATCATTACGCACCAGAGGTCCCTGCGGCTCCTGAGTGATTGGTGAAAAAGTATCTCGAACTGATATAGCCATCTAGTTATAATTCCTCTTATTGTGAGCTGCGAAATTCAACTACGGCAAGACATGCTTGGTCACAAAACGATGTGAACGTACAGGGACACAGGTGCCCGTTGGGCATTGCTGTTCCTGAACATGTAATGTAAAGTGTTCGGGCCAGTAGCGCCTTGCTGTCTTGTATGGATTAGGTGCTTGCACACCAAAGCCACATAACGAACCATTAGGAACATACGCCGCAAATTCGTCCAATACATCAAGGTCTCCACTGACACCAAGATCACTGATAACCCCTTCTAACAGGCCAGCCATACGCTTCACGCCCAGGCGGCAAGGGACGCACTTTCCACACGTCTCTTTGCTTAAATAATGCGTGCGCTCCATAGACCAGGCAACCATACAGGTATCGACGGGCAGTATTTCAAGGATGCTTGATCCCACTATTGCGCCCGCTTCCTCCAATGGATCGAAGTCGTATGGGGTGTCGAGCAGAGATGGGGGCAAAGCTCCACCCTCCGCGCCACCTACAACAATGGCACGCACTTCCTCATCACTATGGCTCAGGCCAGCATGTGCGAGGATATCACGCAGCGATGTTCCAAAGGGCACTTCAACCACATGCGGCTCGCTCTCGGTGCCAAAATCGTAGACGGTCAATAGTTTTGTACCGCCTGTAGTTGCAGAGCCAATACTGGAGAATGCCTTCGCACCATCGCGCACGATCAGAGGCACGTTGACCAGCGTCTCGATATTATTAATCGCCGTTGGCTTGTCCCACAATCCATATTGGCTGGGGAAGGGAGGACGTTGTTCAGGCATGCCACGACGGCCCTTAATCAGAGCCATCTGTACCGTCTCTTCGCCGCCCATAAAGCCAATGTCCACGCCAAGCACATTAATTGTGCAGCTAAAATCGGTGCCCAGGATATCGCGCCCGACCAGATTCGCATCTAGCGCCTCACGCAATGCCTCCTGCGCTGCCTCAATGCCTTCACGGAACGAGCTACGCGCGAACAGATACGCCTCGGATGCCCCTACAGCATACGCCGCCAGGACAATACTCTCGATCACCTGATGCGGATTGGTTTCCAACAATGTACGTGCTACGAGCGAGCGGCTATCGGCATCGTACGCATTGCAAATAACATATTTTGGAGCATCATCGACCTGCTGCACGAGCCGCCATTTCTCGCCTGTGAGCCGACCGGCTCCGCCGCGCCCGCGCAATTTCGCGTCGATAACTTGCTGGACGATCTGATCGGGCGTCTGCTGGCTGATAGCAATTTCTAAGGCTTTATACCCGCCAGCTTCTCGATAAGCAGCAAGGGTGCGGATAGCGGTGCCATCTTGCCGCAAGATGCGATAAGTAGTTGAAAAATCAGGCATTGGGCTGCCTCACATGATTAATATTGCCCCACACGCCGCGCGTATCAGGTGCCAGACCACGTACAGGCTGATCATCACGCTTGATGCCTTTTGCAGCGGGAGCAGGTTTGAATTTCGGACTCATGGTTGCGATACCAAAAAGGTCGCTCAAGTCTACGCCACGCGCCTGGACGATCCGCTTTGAGGCTGGCAATGGAAGATAGCCATAGAGATCCATCACCGCATCCAGTAATCCAGGAAGTGCACCCGCTTCATACGGCCAGGTTTCCAGCAATGCATCGACTGGGGCCAGATCAATCTCTGGTTCCAGATAATCCTTCACAGGCATAGAGACGCAAGGGGGAACGGGCTTATTAAAGTATTCAGTCGCATATTCTGAGACGCGCGTTGTATAGAAACCGCCCTTAGGAGTACCTGAAGCGGCTGGAATCTTGCGTGGAGTAAACTTCTCCGCGCCATCACGAATGTATGATTGGTACCAGGGACGCTCCACAAAATTATGGGCTGGCTCATATTCAATCGTAATCGCACGAGGAGGGCAAGCCTTTTCACAGAGCAGGCAGGATTCGCACTTCAGGTTGAACTCGCGATTGAGTCCACCTTCCGCGATCAACTGAATCAAGCCGCGACTACGGGGCGGTAGTTTCGGCTTTTCATAGGGGTAGAGCCGGGTCACCTTGGGCCGAAACATGTGGCTTAAGGTTAAGCTCATACCTTCAAGGATACCACGCATTTATGACTCCTCTATTTCTTGTTCGCCACGAATTTTCAGACCTTGTTTCTGGATTTTCTCACGTAGTTTTAGAATACCTTCTATTAATGCCTCCGGGCGTGGAGGGCATCCGGGCACATAGACATCAACGGGCACAATTGTATCAACGCCCTGAACGGTATAATAGCTATCATAGAATTCGCCGCCCGAATTGGCGCACTGCCCCATGCTCAGAACCCATTTTGGCTCAGGCATCTGCTCCCAGAGTAAACGCAGGCGTGGTCCCATCTTGACAGAGACGGTCCCGGCCACGATCATTAGATCGGCCTGTCGTGGGCTAGAGCGAAAGACCTCAGATCCAAAACGTGAGAGATCATAGTGCGCCTGTGCGGTAGCCATCATCTCAATGGCGCAACAGGCCAGACCATAGCCAAGCGGCCAGACAGATTTTGAACGCGCCCAGTTCTGCGCCCACTGGAGCATATCCGCCAGGCTGGTCAACTGAACCGGGAGTTCTTGATCACCGGGGGTATATTCTTGAGGGCCAGAGGCCATTGTGAGTGGTACCGCCTTGCGACGTACGGGCGATACTGGCATATTCCCATTGGGTTTTATTTCACTGCTCATAAAAATGCTCCTCTACAACAGTCTAGCAGCGGCTGTTGCTCGGTTTAGAAATGGTTGCAGGGCTTAAAGATATGAGATGGGGGTCGCTATAATTACACTCCACCTTACTGCCCCTATTATAGCACGCGTATGCTAGATGCGCTATTACGAAGACGCTCAGAACTGGCTGAATCTGCGCTCTTAAAGCAGAACTCGCTATGTTATAATGGGGCTAATCAGTCAGGGCCCAACACGGGCTTATAAATCGCACCCCTACACCACTGGGGGCTTGATTGTGGGACTTAACATAGGCAACACGGGCTTATAAATCGCACCCCTACACCACTAGGGGCTTGATTGTGGGACTTAACATAGGCAACACGGGCTTATAAATCGCGCCCCTACACCACTGGGGGCTTGATTGTGGGTTGGCTTCGTATCTGTCTCCATTACTGGTGTAGGGGCGCGATTTATAAGCCCGTTGCGTGCCCATCATATTTTCATAGCAAAGGAGCACACATTTGGGTACATACAATATCGCCGTCCTGTCGGGCGACGGCATCGGCCCGGAGGTCACCGAGCAAGCGATGCGCGTCCTGCAAACCATCGGCGAACAATACAGTCACACATTCACATTTCATAAGGCATTAGTAGGTATCGCCGCCCTGGAAGCTGAGGGAGATGCGATCTCAGATGCCACAATGGAACTCTGCCACAAAAGCGACGCTATTCTCTTTGGTGCCGTTGGTGGAGCTGGTGGCATAGAGACGAAATTTACCATCAAACCTGAAAAGGCCCTGTTTCGCCTGCGCAAAGAACTTGAACTGTACGCCAATCTGCGCCCGGTGCGACCACTCAAGGCGTTACTCAATGCATCGACGATTAAGCTTGAAGTCTTGCAAGGAACGGACCTCCTCGTGGTACGCGAATTGACGGGTGGACTCTATTTTGGCAAACCAAGCGAGATCCGTGAGACCGAGCATGGGCTTGAGGCAATCGACACCCTCATCTATACCGAAGCTGAGATTGAGCGTATCGTACGCACGGCCTTCGATCTGGCACGCGGACGCCGCAAAAAGCTAACATCTGTCGATAAAGTGAATGTTTTAAGTGCTTCACGGCTCTGGCGGCGCGTTGCGGAACGAGTAGCCGCCGACTATCCAGATGTTGAGTTCGATTCGCTGCTCGTCGATGCCTGCTCGATGCACCTGATCCGACGCCCGGCCAGCTTTGATGTGATTGTCACAGAGAATATGTTTGGCGATATTCTCACCGATGAGGCTTCGATGTTAGTCGGTTCCATGGGAATGCTCCCTTCGGCAAGCCTGGGAACACGCCAAAATGGTCATGGGTTGTTTGGGCTGTATGAGCCAATTCACGGTTCCGCACCCGATATAGCGGGTCAGGGAAAGGCCAACCCCATCGCGGCCATCTTGTCAGCGGCGATGTTGTTACGACACTCGCTTGGTCTGCATCAGGAGGCTGAGGCAATCGAGGCCGCCGTTGAACAAACCATTAATGCAGGCTATCGTACAGAGGATCTGCGTGAAGAGGGCAAAACAATCCTGGGAACAGAGGAAATGGGAAACC
>JACDAE010000443.1 GCA_013695595.1 Ktedonobacteraceae bacterium
GACATCACCATCCTGCATTCTGGAATGGTGATGTCCGAAAACCGCTAGTAATAGTGATGGTTTCACGGTATGATTGCGTTATGGATACACTAAAAATACATGATGATTTCGATCTTTGCTATCGCGCACTTTCTAGTCGCGATGCCCGTTTCGATGGCCGTTTTTTTACAGCGGTCACCTCGACCGGGATCTACTGTCGGCCCGTCTGCCCGGCACCAACGCCTTATGCACAGAATGTGCGCTTCTATTCCTGTGCTGCGGCGGCTGAGGCAGCGGGATTTCGTGCCTGTCGTCGTTGCCATCCAGAGTCCAGTCCTGGCTCGCCAGATTGGAACGTTCGCGCAGACCTCGCCGCACGTGCACTACGCCTGATCGCTGATGGGATTGTGGATAACGAGGGCATCTCCGGGCTGGCTGGTCGCCTGGCTATAAGTGAGCGGCATCTACATCGTGAACTGGTGGCCGAAGTAGGAATCGGGCCATTGGCATTGGCGCGTAGTCGTCGCGCCCAGACCGCACGCCTGCTGATCGATCAGACTAATCTTTCACTCACCACGATCGCCTTCGCTGCGGGCTTCGCGAGTGTACGCCAGTTCAACGACACGATGCAAGAGGTCTTTGCCTGTGCGCCCTCTGAATTGCGTCGACACGCCCAACCAGCCAGTAATGGTGAAGGTAAATTATCCTTGCGTTTACAATATCGTCCTCCATTCGATGCTGAAGCACTCCTCGCGTACCTGGGGAAGCGCACCATTCCGGGCGTTGAAGAGGTTGTAAATGGGCGTTATCGGCGCACAGTTGCATTTGCCAAATCGCGCGGAATTGTCGAAGTTGAGCCAGCGACGGCGGGTAATGCGATACGTATATATGTACAGCTCAATGACCTGAGCGACCTTAATATGCTGGTACAGCGTTGTCGGAGGCTGCTCGATCTGGACGCCGACCCTGCCGCGATTGCCGACGTGCTAAGAAAAGATCCTCTCCTGGCTCCATCATTTGAGGCCCATCCTGGGTTACGTGTACCGGGAGCGGTCAACGGCTTCGAATTCGCGGTACGTGCCATCATTGGTCAACAGATCTCGGTAGCGGGTGCAAGAACGCTTGTGGGACGGCTTGTTACGGCTTTGGGAGAACCGCTGGCAACTCCTGATGGTTCTCTGACACATATCTTTCCAACGCCGGAAGTCGTTGCTGAAGCCCATATGAGTGCATTGGGCATCACGCAAAAACGTATTACGGCAATCCAGGCATTGGCCCAGAGTGTTGTCAGGAAAGAGGTGGTGCTGGATGCTGGTGCTGATCGAGAAGAGACGGCAGCACGTCTCCAGGCACTTCCCGGTGTGGGGCCCTGGACAGCCGCCTACATCGCGATGCGCGCTCTCAGCGATCCCGATGCATTTCCGGCGAGCGATCTTGGTGTGAAACGTGCTTTCGAGCAGCACGGCTTAGCGGCTGATACGAAGAGCATTCTGCAACGCGCAGAGGCGTGGCGTCCCTGGCGTGCGTATGCTACACAGTATTTGTGGCTTAGCCTGGCACAAAACTCATGAAAAGCTACCACGAGGAAAGTTTTCCTTATAAGGAAAACTTTCCTCGTATGACACTCCTTCGCAAGCAAGATGAGATGCATTTCGCGTAATAAAAACTCCATTTAAAAGTCTTGATTCTTCTGCAAAACCATGTTATACTTCCCACATCGATAGTTTTCCTACACCAAGGAAAGTTTTCCTAACAAAATATGTCAACATATGAAGAGCAAGAACAGGGTCTCGGTGATGCCGAGGAGGCAATCCATACATCATCAGCCAGGGGTGTGACATTACAACATGTGGCACAGGCGGCTGGTGTGACGCTTGGCACGGCCTCAAAAGCGATCAATGGGCGCGGCAAATTAAGCCAGGAAACGCGCGAACGGGTACGCAATGAGGCTCGTCGGCTCGGTTTTCGTTTTCGTGAGCTTGATCAAAATGTGCCGGTAGACCAGCGAGCAATGGTCGGTATACTGACCTCGGATATCTATGGGCGCTTCAGCTTTCCGCTGCTCATGGGCATTGAGAAAGCTTTCGGCATACGTCCCATCTCTGCCGTTCTCTGTGCGACAAGTGATCAGGCCCAGGAACAGATGCACCTGCAAATGCTACTGGAAAGACAGGTAGACGGTATTGTAGTTTCAGCCCGTCGTGAAGATCCACGCCTGCCGATTGATCTGGGACAGACATCTCTGCCCGTAGTGTACGCTCATACGCAGGTGACCGATCCGCACGCGCTCTGCGTTCTCCCAGATGATGCTCAGGGTGCACGCCTGGCCGTTGAACATCTAGTCAATATTGGTCGGCACCAGTTCGCACATATTACCGGACCAGGGTATTTTGAAGCTGTACGTTTACGCGAGGGAGCGATGCGTCAGGTTCTGGCCGAGCATGACATTCCTCTTTCCGAACAACGCGTACTATCCGGTCCCTGGCAGGAAAGTTGGGGCTACACCGCCGCACAGTATCTTATGAAGCAAGACCCATCCATCGATGCCCTCTTTTGTGGCAGTGATCAACTGGCTCGTGGAGCCGTCGAGGCGCTTCATGAACTGGGTGTATGTATTCCCGATGATGTGGCGGTCGTTGGCTTCGATAATTGGGAGCCAATAGCATGTGCTACGCGGCCTGCACTTACCACGGTTGATATGAATCTAGAAGCGGTTGGACACTACGTCGGGCAATCCCTGCTCGACCTATTGGCCGGAAAACTACTCTCAGGAACAGTACGCCTTCCATGTAGTCTGATCATTCGGGAATCAAGCGCTACAACATAAACAAATTATCAATCTTAGGCATCGTAGGGGCGTGTGCTTGCCATCGCCCAATTCCCTGAAGGATCGTGCATCGAC
>JACDAE010000483.1 GCA_013695595.1 Ktedonobacteraceae bacterium
GAGCAAAGACGGCGAACTGATCATCCCACGATCTTCTATCCAGAAGGTGCCCGTGCGCGAGAACGAATGGATGCCCTGTACCTGCAACCTCGTAATAGAGTGTTGTGCCGTTTACCTCTGCAAAGCCCGTCTGTATATGCTCTGTATTTGACATAATGTTATTCCTCCTTTTTCTTCTCTCAACATGATAACAGTCAAAGCGGTCAGGAACAATCCTATATCAGGAGAGCAATCGGGAAAGGTATAGCGCGTTTCTTTCCAGGCCACAAGTATTTTGAGATGTGGTCAAGGTACTCTCACATAGGCAAGACAATCAGAAAGGGTAGGGACCATATTATGCACTTTAAAAAATTGATGCGAATATCACTATGATGGACCAAAGAGCATCACTGTAGGGAAGCCATTTATTATTCTGGGGCCTATGACAGGCCGATGCAGCGCGATAGTATCCCCCGGAATAATAAATGGCTTCCCTACAGTGATGCTCTTTTCCCACAATGCAGGTATCCAGAATATTTATTTAAAGTGCATAATATGGTCTCTACCTTGTCGACATTGTGGGCATAAGATACGTATGCTTGTCCGGGAAGAGCAAGATCGAAGAAGTTTTGCCTACGCCTTCTGTGTTAGACTGTCTATGAATGCTCGACAAAGAAAGAAGAGGTGGAAACAATGTTTCGTAAAGTTATCGCAACAACGTTGTTTGTACAAGACCTGCCCAGATGTACCACATTATGGAGGTCTCAGCCGCTGCACGCATGGTCAGTGAGGAGCCGCTTGATCTGAAGATTGAACACGGGCCGCGCGGATTTCTGGCCGCCCGTGTTGACGATATCGATGCCACATATGAGACGCTCAAGGCAAAGGGCGTCACCTTTCTCAGGTTGCCAGCCAATCAGTCCTGGGGGCTGCGCACGGCGTACTTTGCCGATCCGGAAGGCAACCTCTGGGAGATCAACCAGCCCGTTGAATAGGGGCCAGATGTGTTAAGGGAGCAAGTCCCTCAAGAGGGAGTATCTCCCTCTGGTTCCTTTCTCCTCACATCAACCCAGGCATCATAGGCTGCCTGTCCACCGGGAATACCGGGGACAACATCGTTTGCAGTCAGGGAAACGATGGGCGCTCCGCTGGTGACGCGATTGACTCCAACCCAGCCGTCGCGCATCCAGACGACGCCAGGTAAGATATCCTCGCTGACAGAAGCCATGGCTTCAAAGTGACCACGGTCGTTGGCAATGACGATGGGCATACCGTGCGTGATCTGCCGCTGTTGTGCATCTTGCGGATGTATCCAGAGTTGCGGTCCTGTGTTGACGCGTGCAAGCGTCGGGAGTGCCTGCCCCTCATCAAAAAAGGAGTGGAAGGCTGTGAGCGTACGCCCCTGGCTGAAGCGTAGCGGATACTCATTCTTCTCCGGTGCCGTATACGATGGCAAGGGAGAGAGTCCAGCCTGTTGAGCACGCTCGCTCCAGAACTCGACCTTTGTGGATGGTGTTGCAAAGTGGCGTTCCTGATAGGCGACGTGGGAGAGATTATTTCTCTGCCAGTATCCTCCATGCTCACGCAGGATGTCGACCGTCAGCGGAGCGCCCGTTTCCGTTTTTTGTGCCGCTAAGAAGGCATTGACATAGTCTTCCTCATCGCGCCAGGGAAAGACGTTTGCGATGTTGAGTCTCTGCGCCAGTTCGCGTAGCAAGGTGACGAGGGAACGACACTCACCTTCAGGGGTGAGCGCGTGCTCCATCAGGTAGATATGGGTTGCCGTTTGCTTGAGTCCGATATCCTCCAACCAGGCGGTGGAAGGTAACACGAGATCAGCGAAACGGCGGGAGGTTGCATTCATAAACAGGTCATAGGAGACAATGAGCTTGACTTGCGCGAGTCCACGCGCCAGTTCGTTGGCATCGGCAAACATTGAGAGCATATTGCTGCCGAAGACGAGTAACACATCAAGTTGCCCATGGGTGAATGACTCGGTGATGCTCGTCATATGACTGGGGATCGCAGCCGCGTCTGGCATTTTCCTGCTGATATCGGCCAGAACATCGGCGTATCCGGTACTCTCCGACGAAGCTCCGTGGCGTGGTCCCAGGCCGCCACCCGCGATTCCCAGTTGTCCGGTGAGGGCGGGAAGACACGAGATAGCGCGGGCTGGTTCCCATCCATGCTGATGTTTAAATATAGAGCTGCCACCGAGCACGATCATCGCCGGAGAGTCGGCGGCGTAGCGTCGGGCCAGAGCACGAATGCGTTCAGGCTCAATACCCGTAATGGTGGCCGCCCATTCGGGCGTATACTGCTGGACGTGGGCCGCGAATTGCGCAAAGCCAAGGGTAAAGCTGTCGATGAAAGACTGATCATACAGGTTTTCTTGCACAATCACGTGCGCAAGAGCCAGGGCAAGCGCAGCATCGGTGCCCGGTGGGAGGAGAAATACATCATCGGCGTGGCGTGATGCCTCAGTACGGTGCGTGTCGATATGGATAACATATGCCCCGCGCTTGCGTGCTGCGATAAGGTGTGGTGCGAGGTCAGGCTGGCTTGCGAAGGTCGCGCCCCAGAGTATAATGGTGCGAGCGTTGGACGCCATATCCTCTTTGGTGCTTGTCTTAAGTGTGCCAGTCAATCCCAATCCATAGCCCCCCATCGCCCAACACACAATCGCGGTATTCCACTGCTGAAATCCACCCAGCATGCCGAAGCGACTGACCAGCGTATTGCCTGCGGGTCCTGTTGTCCCTGTGCCGTGTCCACGCCAGAGGCCAACCCGTTCAGGCTGTGTCTGCTCGATTGCGTCAACGATCATTTTATATGCATCGTCCCAGGAACAGGCTTCCCAGCGGTCCTCTCCTCGTTCGCCCACGCGACGCATGGGATGCAGCAGCCGTTTAGGATTCTCAAAAATCTCAGGCGTTGCCTGCCCCCGGATGCACAGAAAGCCTCGGCTATCCGGATTATTCACGTCTCCCTTGAGCGAGACGAGTTTGTTATCTTCAACTTCAATGGTCATACCGCATTGGGTCGGTATACAATTCATAGGGCACATGGTCGTAATCTGGCGTTTTCCGGTCATCATTTTACCTTTTTTCCTGGCAAGAATACCCAATGAGGGAGGACTCTATTCACATAATGCTACTATTGTAACTGACAGTCTGGTGATTCAGCAATGACACAGTTCACATTGCCTCTAAGCGCTTTTTCCGTTTCACCGCCTCAAAATAGTCAGGATCAAGCTGCAAGGCCCGATTGATGGCATACAGCGCCTCATCCTTCTTGCCCATGATACCAAGCACCCACGCCAATCCATCCCAGGCAGGGACAGACAGTTCATCCAATTTGAGTGATTTGTTAAAATCGGTGAGGGCCTCATCGTAACGTGCCAGCATCGCCAGACAGGTTCCTCTGACATAATAGGCATCGGCGCTTGTTTGATCCAGCTTGATGGCGCGTTCGATGGCCGCCAACGCTTCGACATAACGAATAGTGTCAGATAATTGTCGGCTATAGGTGAGCCAGAAAAGCGCCTGTTGGTGTTGTATATCCTGTTCGTTTTTAGTCATGGTCGTTTCCCTTTTGTTGTTGTTTGCGCTCCCATTGCGTTACAACGGACTGGTAGGCTTCCCAGGTATCGACATCGTAGCTTGCCACGGCATCGCTCAGTTCGATCGTGGCAACCTCTTGTCTGTGGCGCTCAATGACGCTGCGTGCTCCTTCGTCTCCGCTGACCTGCAAGAGTTCGGGGAAGAGGCTGGCGTCGAATACAACCGGATTGCCGCGCTTGCCATTATACAATGGGGCGATGATGCGTTTGTCTGTGGTTTGCTTGCAGGTAATAAGTGCGTCGATAATCTGCGGTGTCATCAGCGGCTGATCCCCTAATAGGATAATCACGCCAGCAAGGGAATGCAATGCCTGTCCCAGCGTGTTTTCATTTTGTGCGAGCGCCTGAAGCCCGGCATATAATGATGTGCTCATTCCCTGGAGATAGTGTGTATTTTCGATAGTGGTCACATCCGGGGAGCCAGCGAAGGGTGCGATCTGTGTTCGTACCTGCTGCGCCTGATGCCCCAGGACAATCACGATGGGGCGCGCCCTTGAGGCGCGTGTTGCCATAACGACATGCGCTAGAACAGGCCTATCTCCCAGCGGCAAGAGCAATTTGTGGCGTCCCGCGCCCATGCGACTGGAGCTACCGGCGGCGAGAATGATGGCCGCAAACGAACCAGATGTTGACATAATAATGTGTCCTATTTCTTTTGATGGTTGGGACCAGATTTATGCAGTTTCAATAACTATTCTGGATACCAGCATTGTGGGGAAAGATCATCACTGTAGGGAAGCCATTTATAATTCTGTGCCCCACGAACACCGACGAACGCCCATGACAGGCCGATGCAGCAGCCCACGAAATAATAAATGGCTTCCCTACCTTGATCATAGGTAGCCCATCATGTGATATCCACATTCAAATTTTAAACTGCATGTACCGCGTCCGCAATTCATTGAATCGGTGGCCCAGGTCGATAAATCGCGGACACGATACAATCGGGTCTCTACCATATTTCGCGTATTTTAAATTATTTGATGCATGCTACTATGCCAGCCGGGCAACCCACCAGTCATCGGTGGTATAATAGCGACCATATGTCAATAGAGACCAAGAAAATAGTATGGGAGAAACCTATCCACGTTTCATACCCTGCCTGGAGTTAACCATAATGCTTGAAACTACCAATGTCAATAACGAAAATGTTGTAGTGCTGGATGCCGAGATGCAGGCAAAATATGAACGGTTGCAGGCGATCCTGCGCGAAATGGGATCGGTGCTCGTGGCCTATTCCGGGGGCGTCGATAGCGCACTGTTGCTCAAAGTCGCACACGATGTGCTGGGTGAGCGAGCTGTGGGGGCGCTTGCATCGTCGGATGCCTATGCGCCCGAAGAGACTTCTGAGGCCCTCGCCGTTGCGGCTAAGATGGGCATTCCTGTGTTGACACTGGAGACACATGAGCTGGAAGATGAGCGCTATGTTGTCAATAACATCAATCGTTGCTATTTTTGCAAGACGGAACTGTTCACGCAGTTAGAGCCACTGGCAAAGCAACATAATCTTCTCCACATTGCGTATGGCGTGAATAAAGACGACGATGGGGATTATCGCCCTGGACAACGTGCGGCCCATGAGTTCGCCGTCCGTGGTCCTCTGAAGGAAGCCGGGATGGGCAAACACGAGATACGTACCGTTGCACGTATGCTTGGCGTGCCGGTGTGGGATAAACCAGCGCTGGCCTGCTTCTCCTCGCGCATACCATATGGAAGCAAGGTCGATGTTGCATCATTGCAGATGGTGTACAAGGCAGAGAAATTGCTTCACGAGCTGGGATTCCACCAGTTGCGCGTGCGTCATCACGATAAAGTTGCCCGTATCGAGGTAGAGCGCGTGGAGATGTCGCGCCTGATCGAGGAAGAGACGAGTCGTCGTGTGACCGATGGGTTCCGCAAAATTGGCTATTCGTATGTAACGCTTGACCTGCTGGGTTATCGTAGTGGGAGCATGAACGAGGCCTTCTTCAAGAAGAAAAAGTCAGTCGAAGCATAATAAGTCAGGATACGAGCATGTCTGAGCGCACCATTTATCTTGATCATGCAGCCACCACCGCGCTTGATCCACGCGTTTTGGATGCCATGATCCCCTATCTTACAACCGAATATGGTAATGCCAGTAGCATCTATACATTGGGCCGCCACGCGATGCAAGCAATTGATCATGCCCGTGAGCAGGTGGCCGCGGCCATTCATAGTCGCCCTACAGAGATCGCCTTTGTTGGGTGTGGCTCTGAAAGCGACAATCTGGCCATCAAAGGGATCGCCTATGCCGCCCAGAAAAAGGGCAATCATCTGATCACTTCGTCGATTGAGCACCATGCCGTGTTGCATACCTGCCAATACCTGGAGCGTACGGGTTTTAAGACAACGTATCTGCCCGTTGATGAGTATGGTCGTGTTGATCCCGATGAGGTGGCACGTGCGATTACCGATCAAACGATCCTGGTTTCAGTGATGTATGCGAACAACGAGGTCGGAACCATTGAGCCGATTGCTGAGATCGGACGCATCTGTCGTGCCCGTAAGATTCCCTTTCACGTTGATGCGGTCCAGGCTGGTGGCGCTCTGCCCATCGATGTTGCCGCGCTCAATGTTGATCTGCTCTCGCTTTCAGCCCACAAGTTCTACGGACCGAAGGGTATGGGTATCCTCTATGTGCGTCAGGGTATGCGCATCCTTCCACAATTACAGGGTGGTTCCCAGGAGCGTGGTCGCCGCGCTGGCACAGAAGATGTCGCGGGTATTGTGGGAACTGCCACTGCCCTCACGTTGGCGCAGGAAGAAATGGCCCAGGCAACACCGCGCATCCAGGCCCTACGTGATCGCCTGATCGAGGGCGTTCTGACCATACCCGGCAGCCGTCTGACAGGCCATCCCACTGAGCGTCTGCCCAACAATGCCAGCTTCTGCTTTAAGGGCGTCGAAGGCGAGTCGTTGTTGCTCAGCCTTGACCTGCTTGGGATCGCCGCATCGAGCGGTTCAGCCTGCACCTCTGGCTCCGTCGATCCCTCGCATGTCCTGATCGCAATGGGCGTGCCTGCCGAATGGTTGCGTGGTAGTCTGCGCCTGACATTGGGAAAATCCAATACCGATGCAGATGTTGACGCCATTCTCACCCGTCTTCCCGGCATCGTCGCGAAAATCAGAGACCTTGGCATGTAAGTCCAATCAGGGACCTTTTCCGATGGCTTGTTGTCTATGATCGCTGTTTGTGGTAAAGTTGCTGCTATTGTATAGGGCACACATGGGCCAAAATAAACGAATTACCTGAATGGCTTAAGGGCGCATGCTGGCTGTCCAATACCGAGAATGATGTCGGCAGTAGGGGTAAGGGGTTGTGTGGATGGGTGGTGGGGGCCTTGTGCTTACCCTGGCTCCAAATCGTAATGATGCTGCGGATGCGATTTGGAGC
>JACDAE010000506.1 GCA_013695595.1 Ktedonobacteraceae bacterium
CTACTATTGACTTCTTTACCAGATTTCGCGCGTTTATCAATTTTGGCATGTATCACACATCTACAATGCTAGCTTGCTGTATAGGTGATAGGCAACAATGGAGAGGGGCACGACGAACCACAACTGGTCGGATACGAGAAGTTGTAGACACGACCAGCATTAATAAGTTGATCCGAGGCATCGTGTACCCGAATCTGATATGTGGTACCTCCCGCGACAGTTGGCAAGATGACGTAATCGTCGCCCATATCGCTATCCATCTTCGCACTGGTCCATGCGCCATTCTGGAAGTAATCGATACCATGAATGCCGTTTGCCAGATGCGTCACCGAGATCGCCGACCAATAGGCATTGGCCCCCTGCAAGAAGCCGATCTGGATATCGCCCGTATAGCTTGGCGCAGGAATAAAGTGCCAACTGATGTGGCGATTGTTCCAGTGCGCCGGGTCCATATCACCGACAGGCTGTCCATTCAATACAAACTTGTTCAAAGAATCGTGGGACAGATCCAGATGGTAGGGATCGTCGCGGCACCACGCATTCCCATCCTGGCAGCTATCGGCCACAATCATATTGAGGGTCGCACCATTATATTTGTCGGCAACCCAACTACCATTGCGGCAGAAGGGCTGGTTTGGTGCCCCATCATTGATCCCTGTGCAGTAGTCACTCACGCTGACCTGGACCCAACGTCCACAGTTCAATCCATTGTTAAACAGACCAATCTGGCTGGCATACTGCGATGAGATCGGACGCGATAACATTGTGGTATAGTCTCCCGGTGAATTCTGTACGTTCAGCGCCACAAAATTCTGCGAGTCGAGATATGCCTGTGGCACACCACAACCACCGTAAGACGTGCCGCCTATGCCAGAAAACCACGTTGCATTGCCGATATGGGACCCTGGAACAGGTGTCGGCGTCACTGTTGGCGTGGTGCCTGGAGTCGCCGTTGGCGTAGTACCAGGGGTGGGTGTTGTGCCTGGTGTAGGTGTCTTACCAGGAGTCGCTGTCGGGGTTATCCCAGGCGTTGCTGTTGGAGTTGTGCCTGGTGTAGGTGTGACGCCAGTTCCTCCATTACAGGCATTGCCATTGACGGTAAAGCTGGTTGGGACAGGATTGCTGCTGGTCCATACCCCGTTAAAGCCAGGAGTCGCAGATCCATTGGCGGGAACACTCGCGTTCCAACTTGCGTTCGCTACGGTGACCTTCAGGCCCGTCTGGGTAAAGGTGCCGTTCCAACCTTGCGTGACGCCCTGACCACTGGCCGGGAAGGTAAAGCCCAGGCTCCAACTCGTCCACGCGGCGGAACTGGTATTCTGGACGGTAATATTTGCTCCGAAGCCGCCTGTCCACTGGTTTGTCACGGTGTAGGTAACCTGACAATATGAAGCGGCATGAATTGGTTTTGTAATGACAAAAAAACTCTCTGCGAGACAACCTAGTAACAGTAATGCGATTGCGATGGTAAATAAACGAAAGCGTCCTTTGCTTGCCATCTGCTCCTCCTTGCTTATTAAAACGCAACGGTCATTGGCGAGATGCGTCAAACATGACATACCATGCTTATGCTGCCCCTGTCAATTGGTAAAGGTCCTTCTGACAAGAATGTGATGAGTTTCTGGAAAAAATCTCAAGTTCCCAGGTGCTCAATCACCTCATAGAGTGAAACACCATCTTTCAGTCCCGACTCGGCTTTGTTCTGATTCCGGCGATGACGAGATCGAGCATTCGATTGGCCCCATCAGAGTCGGACGCATGTTCGTTCACCATGACGATTCCGTAGACGAGTCGTATCACGTCGATAAAATGGACGTCCGTCCGGATTTGTCCTGCGGCCTGGGCGCGGAGCAACAGAACATTTCCTGCCTCGAGCATCGCTCTGTTTGCAGTATAGATTCTCGTCCCCGGAACCTGCTTGGCAGCCATGATGGCAGCTCCCATACTCCGCCCTCGGGCAGCGAAGTCCATCTGGAGATGAAGCAAGCTGATCAAGGCGTCGAAAGGAACCGGAGCGCTTGCGAGTTCTTCAATGTGCACTCTCAATTCATTGGCCTCATCCAGAAATACAGCCTCAAGGAGGTCCTGACGCGTGGGGAAATGGCGATACAGCGTTCCGATGGCGACCCCAGCCGACCTGGCAACGTCCTCAAGGACGATGTCAGCGCCACGCTCCGAGACCGCGACTCGCGCCGCGTTCAGCAGGCTGGCGTAGTTGCGCTGGGCATCAGCTCGCATTGGGCGGTTGGCTTGTGTTGGCTTGTTCATTGAATGTGACTCCTTTCTCCCAGGGAGATTAGCCCTTGACAAAGTGAGGGTCCCTCCGTTACTATACATATAGAGATAACATGAGGGTTCCTCCGTTATTGTATATGGAGGCAACCTCATTTTATCACACTTACTCTTCATCTTACCACGAGAAGGAGGACTTTCTTATGCGTGTTTTCGTAACAGGAGCCACAGGGTTTATCGGCTCGGCCGTCGTCCGCGAGCTCATTGATGCAGGCCATACGGTTGTTGGCCTGACCCGCTCAGATAGTGGTGCTGCGGCATTGAAGGAAGCTGGGGCCCAGGTGCACCGAGGTGCCATCGACGACCTCGACAGCCTTCACAGCGGTGCCGCCGCTGCGGATGGCGTCATTCATCTGGCATTTCATCACAACTTCTCGGACCATGCGACCTCCGTGCAAATGGACCTGCATGCCGTCGAGACGATGGGGGCAGCGATCGAGGGCACAGGCTCGCCGTTCGTAATCACCGCTCACTTGAACGGGGAGGCACCAGAGAACGCGGCGCTCTCATTGGCTGGAGTGCGATCATCGGTCGTCAGTCTGTCCCCGTCCGTGCACGGCAAAGGCGACAAGGGCTTCGTGCCAATGCTGATTAACATCGCCCGCACGAAGGGCGTCTCTGCCTACATCGGCGACGGGTCCAACCGTTGGCCGGCCATCCATCGCCTCGATGCGGCACGCCTGTTCCGCCGGGCACTGGAAGTCGCCCCGGCGGGGTCACGGCTTGACGGGATCGGCGACGAGGGTGTGCCATTGCGCGATATCGCCGCCGTCATCGGTCGCCACCTGAATCTGCCAGTGGTCAGCATTTCCCGTGAAGAGGCTGACGCCCACTTTGGCTCTTTTCTTGGCTCCGTGGCAGCGCTCGACATCTCGGCGATGCGTGACACCACAAGATTAAGTGCACAGACCCGGGAACTCTTGGGGTGGCAACCTGTGCACCCGCGACTTCTCCCAGACATGGAAGAGCACTACTTCAACAACTGATTTGAGGCTGAGGACTACTATTCCTGACAGCTATGAGTCATCCCGAATTTTTTCTCTGGACGTTTTGCTCTTGGAACCCTTTCTCTCCGGACACTTCGCCGCTGCGCGGCTCACCAGTTTT
>JACDAE010000540.1 GCA_013695595.1 Ktedonobacteraceae bacterium
GATCAAGCTTCCTTTGATCGGCAGGCTACTCAGTTGGCACCACAGCCAGGCCGAGTCATAGCCACGGTCCAACAACGCAATGGTTTCTTTGGGCAACTGCGCAGCCAGTTCCGACAATTGTTGGCAGGCCATCTGAAGAGCGGTTGTGCTGGTCTCAACCCGGCGTTGAGAGAGGATATAGGTCCACCCGCTCGGCTTTTCTGGCAAGGCGACGACGGTCGAAAATTGCCACCCGTAGGTGACAGGCTTCGCACTTTCTGGCAGATTATGCACGTGTTGGGCGCTTCGATCCGCACTGGTTCGTGCTTTGGCTCGCGCAATACTGCTCCCATCAACCGCTATCAACGGAAAGGGCGAACGCGTAGGCAAATGGTTCACAAAGACCTTTTGCAGTTCATCACCCTCGATGCGTCCGTCCTCCAGGGCTTCGTAAATGCTTGGCCACTTGCGCTGGAAATGCGGCGACAACGACAATTCGGGAAGCGATTGAGCGCGGTCTTCGCTTGCCAGAGCATCGAGCAAATTGAAGAGCGCATCCTTTGCTTGCTTGAAACTTTGATACACCTCGTGACGAAATGTTTTCACTGTGTTAAGGTTCATTCGAGACTGCTCCTCTGCTGTTTTTCTTACAGAGAACAGTACTCCTCAGAGCAATCCTTTGCAACCCAGAGGATTGCTTGAGTTTACTTTAGTCTAAACGAGAAATGGTTTGAGTATGCTCATAAAAGCAATTTGCTGACAATATCATAATATTCATCTTTAGGCAGAGTTCAAATCAATGTGACGGCTTTGAACAATCCGGATAGTGAAAATAAATAAGGAGAACAGAGATGGCTAAATTTGAGTGTTCTTGTGGACATATCATCAGAGATCAGACAGATGCGCTCCCCTATAAAGCCACATTTATTCCTGATGAAGATGATGAGGTGAGTTTCACCGAAACGATAAATCGGATTGCTGAATTTATTCAGGCGAAAGAATTGGGGAGAAGAGATGCATTTCTTCAAAAAATATTTGGAGAAGCGTATCTGCGTGATTTAGATGATCTCAGTATACTCTGGGACCTTGTCTCTTACCTGGATACCTTCAGACGTTTTATCTTTGAATGCGAGAATTGTGGAAGAATATGGATACAAAAACACAAAGAATTGGATCATAATATCTATGCATCCTATTGGCCAGAAAGTGATGTGAGAGGTGTTCTAAAATCACAAAGGATGTAGATATTGCGTAGAGCGCCATAAAGCGATGAAAACCCCCTGATGACATCATGAATTTGATAATATGACCAGATCAGCTATGATGCGGTGGGCAATGTCCTGAGTCGCAGTGCCACCGAAGCCGCCATCTCTGGGCAAAGTGGCACCGGCGGCAGCGAGACGCAGAACTTCTGTTATGACGAGCAGAACCGCTTGATCTGGGCCAGCAACAATGCCGCCGTGCCCTCCGCAGGCAATGGGACGTGTGGCAATGTTACCTACCAGAGCACGCTCGGTGGCAATTACACCAATCAGTATGCCTACACCAATCTGGGCCAACTCTGGCAAGGCCCCAAGAATGGGGGCAGCACCCAGGAGCAATACCTCTATTGTGATAGTGCCCATCCGCACCAACTGAGCAATCTGTCCCAAACGGCCTCGACGCCCACGTGCGCGAGCAAGGGAACGGTGGACTATACGGGCACGTATGACAGTTGGGGCAATACCAATAGCCAGGTGCGCGACGGCATCACCCGTACCCTCAAGTACGATGGGTTGGATCATCTCGTGCGCTGGAGTAGTTCGGTCAATAGCCAGCAGGAGTGGAATATCTACGATGCCTCCGGTGAACGAGTCCTACGCCGTACCTATGATGGGACCAACACGGTACTCACCGTCTTCGCCTTTGGGGTCGAAGAGCATGCCTACTCCTATTCGGGGTCGGGCAGTACGGATACAAACACAGGGAACACGTACTACTATGATTTGAGTGGACAGGAATTGGGCACGTGGGATGGGACCTCGCCGGGATCGCCGACGACCAATTTCCTGTTAACGGATACGCTGGGCAGTGTGGTCTCCAGTTTCAACAATCTGCCCAATGGCGCCATTGCCATATTGCCCGTCCAGCCGCACCACGGCCCGGTTGATTGGAAGAGATTGCGCTTTCATATACGTGCTGATTGCCTGCATCGCCTGCCGCAACTCTCCCCGGTAATCGCCATTACCTGCTCTCGATGCCCCCGAAAACGTGCCGAACCATTGGTGCGTATGGGCCTGGAGCGCAGTGGTCCGGGTGCGGACGGTTTCTCCCCGCTTGCGCCCTGTGTAGCCTGGAGCACACACATCGTCCAATCGACGCTGGGCTGGCGGGAGATCAGAAGTGGATGGCAAAGCACGTTGTCGGGCTGCCTGCCTCGTGCCATCGATATCGAAGATGAGCCACTGTGTTCCTTGTCGATCCCACAACCCTCCTGTTTTGTTCTCCTTCTCCAGCGGTCGGACAACCAGGTCTTCAAGAAACATGGTGCGCAGCGCCTCGACTGCTGCTTGATTCAGCGCAGCGAGAAAGCGACTGAGCGTTGATCGGTAGGGAAGGCGCTCGCGTCCGAAGAGCGCCATGAACGGAACGGCGAAAGGCTGGACGCGCTCATAGAACGCTTCCAGAGTATGTTCGCCACTGATTGCATAGCCCAGCAACACAATCACAAAGTCAATTACATCGTAATGACCGAACCGACGTTGGGCGAAGCGTACCTGCTCTTCAATCGTCGCCAGTACACCCACCTGCCGAAGGTAGTACGCCATCACCGCAGCTTCCCCGAACCAGGAAGGGGTCGAGGGCTTAGACCGAGAGAGCACCTGGATGCTGACTGGAGAATCAGCCATGCCCATTGATTGTTCTCCTTTACTCTCTCAATACTTGGGACGACTTGCCTCATGCGCTTTCACCCAGCACGGGTGTGCGCATGCCTCACTCATTTCCCTTCTTTTGCTGTGTTTCCAATGCGGGGTCAGTTTGTGATGGTCGCTCGTCTCCCGTTGGGATTGGCGAGCCAGTCTGAATGCGTTGGACAAATGCGTCGAGAGATCGTGCGAGCCTGGTTGGCTCTGTGAACGGAAGGAGGTGCGTGTTGTCCACCCACTGGAGAGAAAACGCCGGGTAGAGGCGTGCGAGTTGTTCGCCACCAGCTCGCCATCGCGCGTTTTTTTGCTCGGCACGTGCCCCTTTCTCCCGAGCCGTTTTCGTTGCCAGAACCAGTTCGACTGGACAATCCAACTGGTTGTAAGCCGAAAGAAGCTGTTCGCGGCGCGTATTCACCTCAATGGTCACGGTAGCCATTTCGGAAGGCGTGAGTCGATAGCCCATGCCAACCAGATACATGAGCCACGGCGAGTACCACACGGCTGGCGTATTGAGTCGGTGCCTTACCTCATCAGGATCAGTCACCAGGTTGATCGGCACCGCACCGTCAATGAGAAACAGCCCAGCCACCCTTCCCGGATGAGCAGCAGCATACCAGACAGCCAGGTCAGCTCCCATGGACCAGCCAACCACGATCGGTTGAGGACCAGCAATCTGGTCCATCATAGCCTCCGCATCGCTCAAGAAGTGCTCGAAAGAGATGTCAGGCGAACGCGTTGCGGTACCATGACTGCGAAAATCGAAGGTCACAAGCCGATATGGCCCACCGAGTTCGCGGATGCTTCGCTTCCAGGTCGCTTGCGTGGTCCCCGCGCCGTTGAAGAACAGCAGCGTTGGTCCTTGACCCGATTCACTGACCGGGAGCGTCACGTTTCCATTGGCGACTCTGCTGTGTTTCACATTGGTCCTTTTCATAAAGCATAAACCTTTCTCTTACTCAAAGAGGCTCTGAAACAGCGCCTCGAGTCCAAAGTCAAACTCCTGGTCAGCATTCCACTGTGCAATTTCTGGCAACAGCGTGTGGAGCCTGGGGTAGTGGTCTGCCGGAAAGTGTTGCCAGACCGTCGGACCGTTTGGCCCTGGTTCCAGACCCGCGACAGCTTGCGTTCCAGTACCGAGCAACGTATGCCCAACAATAAAACCGACCAGACACTGGAGCGCATAGATGGACTGAACGCCGGTGATCTGTGCCTGATGGAGTATTTCAAGAAGATGATCTAACATGGCGAGAGAGGCTGACGTGCGCAGCGGACTGGTTGCCACGAGCGGAAGCACACGTGGATGAGCGCAGAGAACATCCCGAAAGGCATGGGCAAAGGTCCATAATTCCTCACGTGGCGTAGCATTGAGGTGCAGAGGCAACGGAGCCTGAATGATGAGCAGTTCGATCACCCCATCAAAGATAGCTCGCTTGCTCTCAACATGGTTGTAAAGCGACATTGCTTCGACCCCAAGCAAAGTTCCGAGCTTGCGCATACTAAAACCTTCCAGCCCCTCTTGATCAATCAAGCGCAGGGCTGCTTCCAACACTCGTTGCCGTGTGAGTGACTCAACAGATTTTGCCATGATCCTCGTCCTCTCTATACTTACGTTGTAAGCTTACAACGTAAGTATAAGGCACAGAAAGAAGGATGTCAAGAGATCCTTTTTCAGTGTTTATTGATGAGATTACCTCGTTGCGCAATCCGTGGGTGTGGCGAGACAATTGTAGGAACGGATCTCTTGGAAGGACAGCGACGGCTCTGGTCCTGGTCACCGCTCAATGGAAGTGGATGTGTCATGAAAACGACGCTTTCAAGAGATACAGAGCGTGTAACGCTAATAAGCATGGAGTCGAAACAAAAGGAAACAGTTACCTCGTTCTGGTGCATTGAAGAATACGCACAAGGAATGCGGATATCACTCTGGAACGCTGAAACGTATCGAGAGATGCAATATGAGTGGTTGCCAGAGCTACGGCTCCGTGATCATTTGTCTGGCCCAGGAAATTATCGCGAACCCTGTGCAGTTGCGTATCAAGAGACTCTTTTGCTTGTTGGGATGACACAGGAGCGACGGTTTCAAATACTACAATTTCATAGTGATGATTGAAGTAACCCCAGGAACAATACCTCTGGATATCCTGGGCTATGTAGCCTCCAGTTTCAACAATTTGCCCAGTGGAGTGGCAAATGTCCTAGAGTGCGACTCAGATTTTTGCATCGGGACCACCATCACTGTAGGGAAGCCATTTATTATTCCGGGCTGCCAAGCAATCAAGCAACCAGGAATAATAAATGGCTTCCCTACAGTGATGGTATTCTGAAAGAACATGCTTTTTCGACCGATCGGCCAGGCTGCGAAAATCTGGGCCGCACCCAATGTCCTACCCTTGCGTGCTTTGTCTTGCCATATGTATTACAATGGGGTGGAGCGTCTGAGATTGTAGCGAGGCTGTGGAATGAAAGTAATTTTTCGTAGCAAAGATTTTGCCAGCGTCACTGGCTCCGGACTGGGCTTCACCAATCGGCGACCGATGGGGTCTTCCTGGCATTATCAGGGCCGGGTACAGCATCCTGATTGGCAGGGCGTGTACGAATGCTCCTGGGAAGGTGTTGGGAGTACCACGCAACGTACTCCCCCAGAGTTGATCTGGATTGTGCGCGGCGACGCTCGTTTATTCGGATTAGCCGCAGCCTTGAAGGCGCGTAACTTTGTTGTCGATGTTGAACAGGACGACGCATAAACCTTGTTTTGAGTCCACATAAAAATATATAAGATCGAGTAACCAATATGGCTGACAAACGTGTTTTACTTCTGATGTCGCCCGCTACCTACCGGGCAAACGCTTTTCTACAGGCGGCACACCACCTCAATCTGGAGGTCGTCGTTGGCATTGATCTGCCGGAGACGCTGGCCGATTATTGGCATGTTCCCCTGGGTGTTGATTTTAATGATACCACCGCTTCGGTGCGCACTATCGTTGAGTTTGCACGCGAACACCCCCTCACCGCTATTCTTTCCGTGGATGATTCGGCAAGCGAACTGGCAGCCCTTGCCAGTGCCGCGTTGGGTCTGGCTGCCAATTCTCCACAGGCCGCTGAGGCCGCACGAGATAAGTTGCTCATGCGCAACCTGATGTCGGCGGGTGGCGCACCATGCCCGGTCTTTCGCCGCTTCTTACTCAGCTTTGATCCAGCCTGGATCGCTGAACAGGTCTCCTATCCATGTGTCCTGAAGCCGCTGCGTTTCTCTGGCAGCCGGGGCGTGATACGTGCGAACAATGAGCAAGAGTTTGTGCAGGCCTTCACACGTTTGAAGCGGTTGCTGGTGAACGAAGGCTATGGGGAGTATGAGACCGAATTCCTCGTCGAAGACTTTATCCCTGGCTTTGAAGTGGCGCTGGAAGGGCTGCTTACCCACGGTCAACTGAAGGTATTGACGCTATTCGATAAACCTGATCCGTTGGATGGTCCATTCTTTGAGGAGACTATCTATGTTGCACCTTCGCGCCTGTTGGCTACGGTCCAGCAAGAGATCGCGCACTGTGTTTCGCTTGCGGCAGCAGCGCTTGGTCTGCGCGAGGGACCCATGCATGCGGAGTTGCGGGTCAATGAGCACGGTCCCTGGATGTTGGAGATTGCGGGCCGCTCTATTGGCGGACTATGCTCGACTATTCTGGAGTTTGGGGCTGGAATGTGCCTGGAGGAGTTGATTCTGCGTCACGCAATTGGCGAAGAGGTGACCGCACTTGAGCGCGACACACATGCTGTAGGCGTGATGATGATCCCGATTCCAGCCGCTGGCATGCTGAAGGGCGTTTCAGGCGTC
Organism: Ktedonobacteraceae bacterium; assembly: GCA_013695595.1. Lineage (GTDB taxonomy): Bacteria > Chloroflexota > Ktedonobacteria > Ktedonobacterales > Ktedonobacteraceae > JACDAE01. The sequence goes on from JACDAE010000540.1 coordinate 6,715, forward strand.
GAGGAAGCAATGGCTGTGCCGCTTATCACAGGCGTCGAGATCACCGCGAAGATGAACCATCTACTAGTACCATTGCCCGAAGGTACAAGCTATCTGGGTTTTATCTTTGCGCGTGGTGAGACCCCTGCCGAAGTTGAGGCGGCCATTCGCAGTGCACATATACTACTGCATTTTGATATCAGGCGCGAAATACCTGTTCTGAGCCTGCGCTGATCTTCGCATTTGCATCGAGGAGGAATAGTATTTTTTCTTACATTCCCCATGGGATAGGATATTCCTCTTAAAATATGTTAAAACATGAGCTTTCTTCGTTGTAGATCATAGAGGCTCGCGAAAAAGATTTTCACGGATGCCTGGCTAATTCTAGAGCGGACGGGCTTATAA
>JACDAE010000558.1 GCA_013695595.1 Ktedonobacteraceae bacterium
TCCAGAGAAAAAATTCGGGATGACTCATATCTCTACTGACGATATTGTGGACCTTGAGGATATTGTGGACCCTGAGGGTACTGTGGATTCTGGGAATACTGCTGTTGTGGTGGCATACCAGACATTCCTGCACGCTGGCGAAGTTGGTTTAGTTCCTCATAGATCGGCCATGTTCCAAATGCAAGAATACAAAGAGCAACAATATTTGCGATAGGAACAAACATGAGCAAACTCATCGCTCCACTGTAGCCTGCCTTTGAAAAGATCCTCCAGTAGATAATAACAGCAAAAACAATAGATGCAATGCTGAGTATCGTGATGAAGATGCCAAATGTTGCAAGGGTCGCTCCAATTGCTTGTGATTGATCTGGTGGCATTAACTGTTCCTCTCTTTATAAAAAAAATGTATTGAAACGAATGTTTTTGTATGGATCATTCGTCTTTATCTATAACTATAATACACGAACCAGGATCGAGTAGCAATGATTTTATTCATGATTTTGTAGTGATCGAATACACATTACCAAATGCACCGCTAAAAGTGTTGACAATCACTGGCGCAACCTATTAAAATCTCTAGTATGTTACTTTTCGTGCAATATAGAGGAACCTATCTCTAATACAAACAGGATATATCATATGCAAAATCACGAGAGGCGAGAGGTTGCTGATTACTTCTATGCTCTTGGTGTCACCTATTCTACCTCTACTCAAGGAGATCGACAGCTCAATTTTGAACAGGCAATTACCTGTTTTCGGCGCGCATTGGATATTTATACTCCCGCCGCTTTCCCCGTTGAATGGGCCAGGACACAACATGACCTCGGCGTGGCTTATCGCGAGCTACAACTCGATGATCATCAGTCTCATCTCAAAATGGCTATTGCTTGCTTGCTATCTTCAATGGAAGTCTATACTTTCGATGCCTTTCCTATTGGATGGGCAAGAACACAGTATAATCTGGGCCTGACGTACCTTGCTTTGCAGGGCGACGATTCTCATATGCCTCTGGAAAAAGCATATACCTGTTTTCAAGCGGCTCTTGAAGTTTATAGCTCAGAGGTGTCTCCTTTGGAATGGGCCAATGTCCAGTATAGCCTGGGTAATCTCTACTGCCTTTTGCCAGATCAACATCGTATCGCAATGTTAGAAAAAGCCATCGCCTGCTATGAAGTCGCTCTACAGGTCTACACATGCGAAACGTATCCGGACGCATGGGCTAAAACACACAACAGCCTTGGTAATGTCTATGCTTTTTTCCCCGCTCAAGATCGTACCCCCTATCTACACAAAGCCCTTTTTCACTACGAGACATCTTTACAGATCAATACATTCGAAGCCTTTCCGTGTAACTGGGCCGATACACAACTGAATCTGGGCAATGTCTATCGTAAGCTGCCTGCAACTGATCCAGATGTCAATCTCCATAAAGCCATTGCCTGCTATAAAGATGCTTTGAAGGTCTACACACGTGAGGCTACACCTTCTGATTGGGCAACTGTACAGAATAACCTTGGCATTACCTATAATCTTCTCTCTACTGGTAATGAACAGGCTCGCCTGGAACATGCCATAGCCTGTTTCCAATCTGCTTTACAGGTCTTTAGTTATGAACATTTTCCCTTTGAGTGGGCAAAAACACAAAATATGCTGGGGCTGACCTACCTTGATCTGCCTGAAGGTACCCCTCAACACAATCTCCAACAGGCCATAGCCTGTTTTGAGTCTGCTCTTCATGTCTATACTCGTGAAAACTTTTCGCTCGGCTGGGCCGCATTACAGAGCAATTTAGGCAATGCCTATGGTAATCTCACCTCCGAAGATCCAACTGAGAATCTCTTGAACGCAACCACCCACTATGAAACTGCTTTACAGATTTATACACGTAAAGCTTTCCCTTTTGATTGGGCACGTATGCAAAATAATCTGGGCAATGTTTATAGCACCCTGATGACGCTCGATCAACCTGCTAATCAAATATATGTAAACAAGGCCATTGCCTTCTATCGAGCTGCCTTGCTTGTCTACACCTGTGATCAGACGCCTGAAGAGTGGGCCACCATACAAAATAACCTGGGTTCTGCTTATGCAAACTTGCTCACAGGAGATCGCCTTGAACATCTGGAACGTGCCGTCAGTTGCTATGAGGCCGCGCTTCAATGCTTTCTCTCACTGCATATGGAAGAACACATACAAGACGTGAAAAGCAATCTTACAAGGGCACGTTCAGCTATGAAGCTATGAAATAATAGATCAGTTTAAAATAGACTCACCTGACCCCTATTTTTCATACCTTTTATCCTTGACATTGCTTCCTCCTCGCCTCTATACTCAAAGTATGAGTACTCAATGGTTTATGGTAAGGAATAAGGTGGTTAGTGTTCAGATGTGCTCATCGAATATTTCGCCTTTCCTTTAGAACAATGAAGGAGATCCATGTTGAGAAACTTGCACCCGTCGCGTATTGTCTTTATTTCTCTAGCACTCTGCATGCTGCTGGCCGCTTGTGGGCAGAGTACTCCAACTTCGGGTAACACGAATAGTGCTACTGCAACGCCTGCACCTACTACGCTCGCACCTGCGACGCTCAAAGTGTTTGCCGCTGCCTCATTGAAATCATCTTTCACCGCTATCCAGACGCAATATCAGCAGGCTCATCCCAATGTGAAGATTGTCTATAACTTTGCAGGCTCGCAGGCGCTTGTTCAGCAGATTACTCAAGGAGCCCCTGCTGATGTTTTTGCCTCGGCAGATCAAAAGAATATGAAGAAGTTGACCGATGCTGCTCTGGCGACCGATCCCAAGACGTTTGCCGATAATACGCTGACGATCATCGTTCCTACCAGTAATCCAGCTCACATTACTGGATTGAAGGATCTGGCAAACAAAGGTATCAAGATCGATGTTGCCGCTTCTACCGTTCCTGTTGGATCTTACACGTTGCAAGTCCTTGATAAATTTGGGAAAGCGTCGGTCTCTGGTGCAACAGACGAGAGCGCTATAAAGGCAAATTTTGTCTCGCAGGAGGATAATGATACGGCCATCGTCCAAAAGGTTGAATTGGGTGAGGTGGATGCTGGTATCGTTTATGCCAGCGATGTGACTACTGCAGCGGCAAGTAAGGTGTCATTTATTGCTATTCCTACAGGCCTCAACGTTATTGCCCAGTATCCGATTGCCGTACTCAAGAATGCTACTGATACAAATGATGCGCAAGCATTTGTACAATACGTTCTCTCGTCGGACGGCCAGGCTATTTTGACAAAGTATCGCTTCCTGCCTCCAACCGCAAGTTCGTAATTCTCGTATGAAACGATCTGTAAACCAGTCACCACTTGAAGATGTGAGTGTGCCCATGAGACGCACTTTCTGGTCCCGTTGGCCTGCCAGAGTCCTTGTAGGATTTCTGGCAGGTCTCTTTTTCCTTTTTATCGGTATCCCACTTGTATCGTTGTTCTTTCGCGAACCGCCCGCCCTTGTATGGAGCGAGATGATGCAACCAGATGTCTTTCAGGCATTGCAACTTAGTCTCCTGACAACAACATTGAGTACTCTAGTTGCTATCCTCTTTGGACTTCCTGTTGCCTACCTGCTGACACGCACACATTTTCGCGGACGTGCGTTTCTGGAGACATTGATAACGCTCCCTACCGTGTTGCCTCCGGTGGTTGCTGGTGTTGCTCTTCTGCTTGCCTTTGGACGCCTGGGATTGATTGGTCGTTATCTCGCTCTGCTTGGGATCACTATTCCCTTCACAACCGTTGCCGTCGTTATGGCACAGACATTTGTTGCGGCTCCATTCTTTATCAATAGTACAAAGGCGGGTCTGGAGCAATTAGATAGGCGCTATGAAATAGCAGCCTACACGTTGCGTGCTTCACCCTTCTACGCTTTCCGGCGTGTGATGTTGCCCTTGATCCGCCCCGCATTGCTCTCTGGAATAGGTCTTTCCTGGGCGCGAGCTCTCGGCGAATTTGGTGCTACGATCACGTTTGCAGGCAATTTCCCTGGCACCACGCAGACTATGCCGATTGCTGTGTACATCGCCTCTGAGAGCGATCTTGACAAGTCTATTGCCCTATCGGTTGTATTGCTGGCCGTTTCTTTTGCGATTTTGTTGGCGTTGAGGATTGGGCGCGGGTATGTAGAGGCAAAATAAAATGCTCTGACATGTCCGATGTATACCTTGTTATATATCGGAAGCACTATCAGAGCATAGTATTTCAGGTTATTAGAAAATGGTTTTGTTTAAGGTGGCCAGGAACTCCATATTGTTGCTCGTCTTGGACATATGCTGCAGCAGCGCCTCCATTGCCTCCAACCCACGTTGATCGGCCAACGTTGAGAACATACGACGCATGACCACAACGGCACGGAGCGTCTTTTCGTCAAGCAGTAATTCTTCGCGGCGAGTACTGGAGAGGGAGATGTCGATGGCGGGGAAAACACGGCGTTCAGCAAGCTTGCGGTTCAGGACCAGTTCCATATTACCAGTACCTTTGAATTCTTCGTAGATCGCGTCGTCCATGCGGCTATTGGTTTCGACGAGGGCGGTGGCGATAATCGTTAAACTACCTCCATCTTCGATCTTACGTGCAGCTCCGAAGAAACGCTTGGGCGGGAATAACGCGCTGGGATCAAGACCGCCAGAGAGTGTACGACCACTTGGCTGTACGGCCAGGTTGTATGCCCGACTCAGACGGGTGATGCTATCGAGCAGAACCACTACATCGCGTCCACCTTCGACCAGGCGCTTGGCACGCTCCAGGACCATCTCAGCGACGCGCGTATGAGCCTCGGTCGGCTCGTCAAAGGTCGAACTGATCACTTCCGCCTTCACGGAGCGCTTCATATCAGTGACTTCTTCTGGTCGCTCACCAATCAGTGCAATCATCAAATGAACATCATCGTAGTTCTCAGTGATTGAATTGGCGATAGACTTAAGAAGCATCGTCTTACCAGCTTTTGGAGGGGAGACGATCAACCCGCGTTGCCCACGTCCAATAGGCGCGACCAGGTTGATAATACGCCCAGAGATATTTGATGGACCGGTCTCCAGATTAAACATCTCTTGCGGGAAGATTGGTGTCAGATTGTCGAAATGAGGTCGACGTTTGGCAACTTCGGGATCAACTCCATTGATGGCTTCGACGCGCAGCAAGCCATAATACTTTTCATTGTCTTTTGGCGGGCGCACCTGACCCGAAACCATGTCACCCGTGCGCAGGCCGAAACGGCGAATCTGCGATTGGGAGACGTATACATCCATGTTTCCTGGCAGGAAGCGCTCCTGGCGCAGGAAACCGAACCCATCCTCCACAATCTCCAACACGCCTGCACTAAAAATGTTTCCTTGCTGTTCGGTGTTGGCTTGAAGAAGTCTGAAGACGAGGTCTTGTTTTTTGAGGGCACTGAAGCCGGAAAGTTCGAGGTCGCGAGCAAGGTCGCGTAATTCCGGCAACGTTTTCGTTTCTAACTCGGCTATGTTCACGTTGCATAGGGCGAAACACAATTGTGAGGAAAGCGCCCTTTCTCCTTTCTGCATTGAACCTGGATAATCTGGTGGGAATCGAAATTTTGGGTTGGGTAACTCTGGAAAAATACCCACTTGAGAAACATGTGGCAACAAGTAGCTTCGGTGATGTTAAGAGGTGCCAGCAATAGACCAAAGATAGTATACAACTTACCTCATACACTCATATTTTTTTATGGAAGCAATTGGCGATGGAGTACGTATCTTTGAAGCTAGCATCAATATACCACATGAGTAAGTGGATGTCAAGGGTTTAAACTGCATATCCCTGTTGTACTACTGTACATCCCCCATAGGCATTGCGGCTTCATACGCACGTTGTATACGCATGGATGCCAAATATACCTGCCCTACTGATCCTATATTCCTTATCATAGAATGAATAGCAGTATTTGTCAATCACATAAAATAAGTTTAGCTTTTTTTTCCTCCAATTGATCACTTTTTTACATGGAGCGCACACTATCTCAAGATGTTTCTCCTAAAAAGAATGCTAGCTATCTTTGTCATCCTATTCCAGATCTCCATAATAATCTT
>JACDAE010000570.1 GCA_013695595.1 Ktedonobacteraceae bacterium
GCACAGTCGTTTCCGTGCACAGAGGCGCGTCCAGTTTGATGAGCAAGGCTATCCGATAGCGGCTCCACGTCTCTTAATCGAGCCGTCTGAAATCATAATGCAGATGGGTGTACGTCTTCACCGTGAAGACCCTCGTGCGTTGCGAGCCATCATTGATGAGCATAAACAGCATCGTAAGAGAACGCAACCACCGCAGCAAAGTGCAGGCTCGGTTTTCAAGAATCCGGAGGGGGATTACGCAGCACGGCTCATTGAAGCTGTTGGCGTAAAAGGGAAGGTTTCTGGTGGGGCGCAGATTTCAGAGCGTCATGCCAACTTTATCGTGAATGTAGGAGGCGCAAGCGCCGCTGATATTGCGGCACTTATCAGGGAGGCACATAACCGCGTGAGCGAAAGGTTTGGGGTGAATCTGGAGCTGGAAGTCGAATTGCGCGGTGAGTGGAGGGTATCAGTATCATGACAGAGAAAAGACAACTACCAGAGCAGATGGCTTCGCATACATATAGAAAACAATCTGCTGTAAGTGCAGTGGCACATCCCATCAGGAAACAATCTTTGCATAAAGAAGTAAATAGAGGGGAGAGGGAAGAAGTTCAGCGTTCTTTCCAGCGGGTCGTGACTATACCGGATGCTGATCCGTCAACAGCATGGAATGCATTTGCGCAGCGTCAGGAGCAGCGGCGGCGTGCTCGTGAGAGGCCGGTGTATGAGGAACTGGTGCCTGTTGCTATGCGAACTTATGCGCAGACGGGGATGCGAGCTTCCAGTGGACGCTTGAAAGCAATTCGTCGTTTGCCTACATATGCCAGTTCGCCGGTGCCGACGCGTAGTGGGCATCGTCAGAGCAAGCGAGGTTTTCTTTGGAAGCTTTTAGGTTTATTTGTTGGTATTATTGCCCTTATCTTTGTGGCAAATCTGGTACTGACAGGTAGTGCATTTCGTATTGAGCATATTACTATGGTGGGCGTGCACAGTGCAGTGCTATCCCATACTATTCTGCATTCAGATATACAAGGACAAAATATCTTTCTTGTAAATGTTATGGTATTGGAAGGACGTATCGAAGCGTCTCCGTTTGTCGCTTCGGCCCATATCAGCAAGCAGTGGCCGGATCAAGTTACGGTCAGTGTTGTTGAGCGTAGGCCCGTATTGCTCTGGAAGACAGCGCAAGGGACCTATAGTATCGATAGTCAAGGAATGGTGATTGCTCCTGCCAATGAGACGCCAGGAGCAGAGCGTTTACAAACTGTCATTGACACGAGTAGCCAGCTAAAAGTTCAGGCTTCAGGCCACCCGACGAAAAGCCAGGTTGCAGATATACGTGCTGGTGTCCACTTGAATCAAGAGGACATTGCATTTGCGGTAAGTGTATTCAATCGTTTGCCGCAACTCACTGGCATTAATAACTTTACGTTGAGCTATAGTGGAACAATATATGCTAATACCAGTGGTCAATCTGGGCGGTCAGGTGGTAGGGGATCATATATTGTTAAGAGTTCAGTGGGCTGGTCGGCCTATCTGGGAGGCTCCGATGATACCAATCCATTAGACAACCGGCTGGTTGAATTGCAAAAAATTCTTGCCTTATTGCAGAAACAGCAGTCCAATCTAGCCACTATTGATCTACGTTATGGGTTAGATCCGGTATACACTTTGAAGGCTTGATGTGACAGATCTTTCTGAATGTGATCAGGAGTGTTCTGATAGTATTTTCACTTGAGTGTGTCCCTGGAACTGGAGGAGACAATGTGCTTCCTCAAGCTGTTTGAGGGTATTGAAATTTCGTAGTGTGTCTCACAAGTGTACCGCCCAAGAGGAGCGTATCGTGCAAGAGCGGGTGATCGTCGGAATCGACGTTGGAACAACAAAAATCTGTGTCCTGGTCGGCGAGCTAGATCGTGACGGGAAACTGAATATTGTTGGTGTTGGCACCTGCCCTTCACAAGGGTTGCGCCGTGGGGTGGTGGTGAACATTGAAGAGACCGTCACTTCAATCGCTGCGGCGCTGGATCGTGCTGAACGCCTTTCAGGTAAGAAAATTGTTGCGGCATATGTTGGCATTGCAGGTAGTCACATCGAATCGGAGAATAGTAAAGGCTTTGTTGCCATCTCACCCAGTCATAGCGACATTGTGCAGAATGACATCAGCCGTGCTATCGAGGTGGCGCGTGCAATTGCCATTCCTGCCAATCGTGAGATCATTCATGTGATCCCACGTGGCTATGTGGTCGATGGGCAGGAGGGCATTAAAAACCCTATAGGAATGTCTGGCTTCCGTCTTGAGGTGGAGACACACATTATTACAGGTTCAGTGTCCTCAATCCATAATCTCATTAAATGTGTCCATAAAGCACATGTTGAGATTGAAGACCTTGTCCTGGAGCCTCTTGCCTCTAGCGAGGCAGTGCTGGCCGATGGTGAAACTGACCTGGGCGTAGTGCTCGTCGATATTGGTGGCGGCACTACAGATATTGCTATCTTCTCTGATGGTGCAATATGGCAGACCGCTGTCCTGCCAATTGGTGGTAACCTGATCACGAGCGATATCGCGATTGGTCTCCGTTTGCCCACAGGTGTTGCAGAAGAACTAAAAATAACGTATGGGCATTGCGATCCGTCGGCCATTGACGAGGACGATATGATCGACCTTTCGCAGTTTATGCCCGATTGTGATGATCTTGTACCGCGCAAACTTCTGGCTGAAATTGTTCAGGCACGTACAGAAGAATTGTTTGGTATGGTTCATGAAGAGATCAAAAAATCGGGATATGATGGATTGCTGCCTGCAGGTATCGTTCTTACGGGGGGGACCGCTGAGTTACCAGGTATCCTGGAACTCTCAAGCCAGGCCCTCGACCTACCTGCCCGTATTGGCTCTCCACTTGGCTTGCATGGTCTTGCCGACTCAATCAGCAGGCCCGCGTATGCAACTGCTGTAGGCCTGTTGCTCTGGGGTCTGCGGCATACTTCGCTTATGGTCGAAGAGGATGAGCCTGAGGATGAGGGACCGATAGATTTTATCTCTCGATTTGGCCGCTGGCTGCGTGCATTTATTCCTTAGCAGTTTCTCATCTGTAGGCAATTGCTTAATTTCGTCCGTTTTATCTACAGAGATGAAACTTGAAAGGGGGCCACGAATTATGTTACCAATGGGAAATCATCAACTTGAAGGCTTCGCCCAGATCCGTGTTATCGGTGTCGGCGGAGGGGGCAGTAATGCGGTGAACCGCATGATACAGGCGAATATGATGGGCATCGAGTTTATCGCCATTAATACTGATGCCCAGGCCTTGCTGCTCACCGATGCGCCACATCGTATTCGCATCGGCGATAAGCTCACTCGTGGCCTCGGTGCGGGTGGCAATCCTAGCGTCGGTGGCAAGGCCGCCGAAGAGAATGCTGAGGAGATCTACGAAGCCCTTAAAGGCTCGGACATGGTCTTCATCACCGCCGGCATGGGTGGTGGGACCGGGACTGGTGCCAGCCCCATTGTCGCCCAGATCGCTCGCGAGGTCGGTGCTCTGACCGTCGGTGTCGTTACCAAGCCCTTCACTTTTGAAGGCAAGAAACGCCTGCTCTCGGCTGAAGAAGGCATCGCAAATCTCAAGCAACATGTGGATACGTTGATTACTGTCCCAAATGACCGTCTTTTACAGGTCGCTGATAAACGTACTCCTCTGTCGGATGCCTTCAGATTGGCCGATGACGTGCTACGTCAAGGTATTCAGGGTATCAGCGACCTGATCACTGTGCCTGGTTTGATTAACCTTGACTTCGCCGATGTAAAAACAATTATGTCTGCTGCTGGCTCCGCTTTGATGGCAATCGGTGAAGCTGATGGCGAGACACGTGCGATTGATGCCGCTCAGATTGCAATCGCCAGTCCTTTGCTGGATATTGATATCAGCGGCGCACGTGGTGTGCTCTTTAATATCACTGGTGGTATGGATATGACGCTCTTCGAGGTCAATGAGGCCGCTGATATTATCAGTCAGGCGGCTCACCCGGAAGCAAATATTATCTTTGGTGCTGTACAGGACCCCAGTTATGATGGCCGGGTGAAGATTACTGTGATTGCAACTGGTTTCGAAAATGTCCCTGGCCGTGCTCAAGCATCGGCGATAGTCCAGCCTCATCAATCTCATCCATCATACCAGTATGTGCAGCCCCGACCAGAGTATGATCGTAGCCGACTCTATCAGGGATCATCGCTCGGTTCGAATAGTATGAATAATGGTAGTGGCAATCATAGCACTCAGCCGCGTGCTCAACAGCCTGCGCCATATAATACGCCATCTGTAGCTGCACCTGTGATGAATAACGTCTCAAATCATCCAACCGGTCCTTTGCGGTCAGATCGTGCCGGGCAACCTGTACCCTCCCTGCCCTCTGATACCGGGCGACAACGTGCTGTAACGCCGCCGATGCCGGCTGATGTAAGTCGGCTTATGACACCTCCGCCTCAGGCACCTCTGGTGCGAGAGGCCATGCAGGGGATGAACGATGTTGCCGATGATGACGATTTTGAGCTAGATCGTGACCTTCCTGAAATGGATGGTCACCGTGATCTCCCTGTACCTGAGCCAGAAGCACAGCCTTTGCAGCGCCAGAACACGGGACAGCGTCATGTGCGTCGCCTTGATCGTGGTTCGGACCAATCGCGGGCAAACCGCAATACGCCATCCGGTGATGTAATCGATATTCCAGCGTTCTTACGTAAACGCTAATATCATAGAGGCGCACGTAGCAATGCCCCTATGATATATATAAAAATAGACCACAAATTGTTTTGTGGTCTATTTTTATATATATCCCTTTTAAATTTTGTTGCGGGTTCTACCCAGGTTGCCGGGTATATCCTCATTGAGGCCGATATGGTTCACAACAACGCGCACGCCAGGAATACCCAGCATCTCTCGCTCCAGCAACATGCGCATGTCGGTCGTTGGTACATTACCGTACAGGTTCAAGATGTAGTTCTCGACCAGAATACGTAAGTCTTGCGCATCTTCTAGCTTGCCCTTGCTTCTGAGACTTTCAAGGCGCGTGTACGCAATATTCAAAATCTCATCTTCGGCAACGATAAAATTGCGTATATCAAGTACGTTTGGTAGATGGTTGAGCGCTTCCGCGATGCGCTCACGTTGTGCCTCTAGCTCAACCTTCCCATATAGTGCCAGGATAACCCCATTATCCTTTTCCTGATCGATCTCTACTTTGACTGGATGAGTACTATAGGCTGTACTACTGACGGTCACTGTCCGATCAACAATTGCCTCAGCCTGCTCTAAGACGTCGTGTGATGTAATCTCTGGATGAAACTGGTAGACTTCAGTGGTCTCATCATGAGGTCCAACCATAGGGTCTTCCAGGGCCCATCCTAGAATGCCAACCAGGACGAATGGAGCAGCCACAACAGTTAGCCAGGGGTTCGTAGGGAGAAACAGCAATCCTATAATCGTAACCAGGATGGCAATGCTCAAAATAAATGGCCATAGACTGGGATTCGGTAAATGAATATGATGTTCTTCCTCTTCCACCTGTTCTTCTAGAAGAGAATCACTCAACTCGTTCGCTGGGAGATGAGTACTTTGAAGAGATGTTTCCATATGCTCTCGCTTTCCTCCACAAATGGTTTACAATAGCGAGGACTAATAATTCGCATAGTTGTCCTACTCTAAGCATACCAAATATCTGCCACTCATGCAAGCTATGACCTATTTTCGTCCAGGGTAAGATGGAGCAATTCTTCTTCCAATTCCTGCCATACGCTGCTTTCTGCCTGGAGCCGTGTGAGGGATTTTTTCTCTTGTAATGCCAGTAGCATTTTTTGTTTGACACGCTTCTGGAAAGTTACAAGGGTATCTTGTTGCAGAGGCAGAGAGGGCATCATACTCAACTCTATTTCACTTAGATCATAAAATTTATCTTTCTCGAATGAGAGCACCATTAAGTCTATGTAACACTCGATAAGGTTCAGGTAACATTGAGAAAAGTATTCCGTTTTCCGTTCGCCCATCGTTGAAGTGTTACAGGATTGATCCCTGTCATATCTGCTATCTTTTGTCGCTCATGAGGTTCTCTTATGATTTTTCCAAGCAAGTCCCGCCATGCCTGTCTCTCTTCCATATACCATATCTTTTCTGCTCGGTTGATGTATAAAAACTCTTTTCTATACGCGTTCGGGAGCACGCTATTTTACTTTAAAATATGAGTACTGCTATAGAATAGCTTATATGAAAATAGATGTCAATGTGAAAGCATCAATTATATAGGTTGCGTTTGACTTATGCTCCAAATATTGTGAATGTAATATGGGACCTATTATTTTTGTCTTGCCGCATCTCATCAGATTGGAACAAATTTTGCAAGTTTTCTTATTATATTTCTCATCCGATGCACAACGTGAAGTGACGAAAGACGTATTCGAGGATGTCAAGGAGAACAAAGAGGTGCTTGCCCTGGCGTTTTCCCTGGCGTCTATGGTTTTAACGAGTGAATCCGACCAGCAATGGCTGGATGGGGAGGAAGAGGTCCGGTTTTGCCGGCCTCTACTCCTTCAATAAAACCTGTAGATCTGTTGCCAGTTGTGTGGGCGTGAAGTCGTTGCCAAGGAAGACGCGCTCACGGCCTTGTTTGTCAATAAGGTATAATCCCAGGCTGTGGTTTACCGTCTGCTGTTGTGGTTGTGCGTAAATGCTGTACGATGACCATATGGGGGCAAGCTTGCTCTTAGTTCCAACAAGATAATGCCAGTAATCCTGCATTCTGTGTGCCTGTGAGAACTTGAGTGCTGCACTGGTTGTGTCGCGGGCTGGATCGGTACTGACAGCCAGTATACCTACGCCAGATGCCACATTGCCCAGGTCCTGTAGTGTGGCGTGTAGCTTCTCTGCCGTCAGAGGACACTGATCTGGACAATTGGTATAGAGAAATGTCAAGACTACCGGCTTCCCCTTAAACTCAGCGAGCGAAATTGGCTTCCCAAACTGATCGGTCAGGGAAAAATTGGGAGCCGGGCTACTACCAAGGTCAGTGCCCTGTAAGCTTGTAGCATTGGTCGCAGGGTTGCTACTCGTCGTTCCTGGTAAGGTTGTGTGGCGCTGTTGAAATAACATGACCACCAGAACCACCAGTACAGCTAGTGTAACAACAGAGAGTCGTGATGCAAGACGCCAATTCATATTCATAACTAACATCTCTCTCTTAATGGATGACCCGGTCCACCACCATCACAGCGAAGATAGCGGCGAGGTAACAGTTGGAATACCAGAAGAGTGTGCGTGCCCACTTCTTGGTCTTGTCCAGTAGCAGACGTATTGCCATATAGACCAATACACCACCAAGGCCAACCGCACCGATGAGATAGATATAACCCATCGTATGCATTGCAAAGAGAACCAATGTGGTGCCCAGCAATAGAAACGAGTAGAGAAGAATCTGTTTGTGTGTCTCCCGCTCACCCATGACAACCGGTAACATAGGAATATTTGCCTTCTCATAGTCTTTCTGAATAAGCAGCGAGAGTGCCCAGAAGTGTGGGGGGGTCCAATAAAAGACAATCGCAAACAGCCAGATTGCTGAGAGTGTGATGCTATTGGTGACTGCAGTCCAGCCAATGAGCACTGGTACCGCACCAGCAGCTCCACCGATCACGATATTCTGTGTAGATGTACGTTTCAACCCCATTGTATAGATAATCACATAGAAGAGGATTGCACCTACAGCCAGGCCAGCGCTGAGTAGGTTGACAAAGGCGGCCAGAATGACAAATGAGCCAATTCCCAGCAAGAGGCCGAAGAAGAGTGCATTTCTGGCTGATACTTTACCTGCTGGCAACGAGCGGCGCTGTGTGCGTCCCATAATCTGGTCAATGTCACGATCAATGTAGCAGTTGAGGCTGTTTGCGCTCCCGGCAGCCATCGCGCCCCCTAGAAGCGTTGCCAGCACCAGACCCAATGCCGGAAAACCCCGGTCCGCAATTGCCATAGTCGCAAGGGTGGTCCCAAGCAGTAGTATGGTGACATGCGGCTTCATGAGATTTATATAACTGGACAGTGTTTGACGGATCCTGCCAGTCTGTTCTGCGCTTATGGGAGCGGTCGACAGTTCGAGTGAAGGCACCTCGCCGAATTCACTATTCCCTTTTACGATACTCACCTATTTCCGTCTCCTTCACGTGGAAAATATGGAAGTGCAACCCTCGCCCGTATATTACTACACGGAAGCTCTAAATATGTAGGCTTCATTGGAAGGGGTCCCCTTTGATAGATATTTCGACGTTCACTATTGTCGTCGCCTATCCTGATACCTTCCCTTGCAGCACATAATCCGCACCTTACAATTACCTGAATGAAGAAGCCCTTCTCTAAAGAGCATATGTTGCTATGAGAAAGAGGCGTAAGTACATTCAAGCTTCAGTCAACCGGAGCCAATCTCGCCAACGTAGCGACCCACTTCAGAGCGTCCATCAATTGATTGACGTGCTCACCAGGGGAGATTTTTCAATCAATTGATGGACGCTCTGAAGTGGGTCGCTACGCATCATGCGTCGAAAATGTGGTAATACTTAATCCAAAACTTTACGCACGATATAAAGCGGACGTGCCCGTACTTCATCATAGATACGTCCCAGGTACTCACCAATAATACCTAGAAAAATCAACTGAATACCACCCATGAAGAGCACCATAATAAGGGTTGTTGCCTGGCCGACAATAGCATCAGTAAAAAGACGTAGTATGATGGCGATCAGAATGCCGATCAGGCTGATCAGGGCCAGGCCAAAACCGAGGCTGGTGGCAATTTGTAGCGGCACATGACTGAAACTGGTAATTGCGTCCAGTGAGAAGCGGATCATCTTATTGAGCGGATACTTGGTTGTGCCTGCAAAACGCTCGTGTCGCTCGTAAAGGACCGCATCTTGCCTGAAACCAACCCACGCTGAGAGGCCGCGCATGAAACGATGATGCTCTCGCATCTTAATCAATGTGTCCACAACCTGCCGATCAAGCAGGCGGAAATCGCCTGTATCGCTAGGAATATTGACAGCGGTAATACGCTGGATTAAGCGATAAAAAGCTGCCGCCGTTGCCAGTTTGAAGAATGTCTCTCCCTTGCGTTTCGCTCTTTGTGCATAGACAACTTCTGCGCCCTCTCTCCAACGCGCGATAAGTTCAGGAACTACTTCCGGCGGATCTTGCAGGTCGGAGTCGAGAACAATCACTGCATCACCTTGTGCATAATCAAGACCTGCCGAAATGGCAATCTGATGCCCAAAGTTGCGTGAAAAATCAATAACTCGCACTCGTGCATCTTTCGCATGGATTTCTTGTAAAATGGAATACGTTTTGTCACGACTCCCATCGTTGATCAACACAATTTCAAATGGTTCACCAAGATCTTCCATCACTTTGATCACGCGTTCGTAAAAATGTGGAAGCGTCTCTGCCTCATTAAAAACTGGTGCAACAATGGAGTAAATTGGATGCTCATCCGTGAGCGGTTCCAGGTTTATACTTTGTGCATTCATAGTATACTTTCCTATGTTCCCTTCTCGCTGTTTTTCTGTTTGATCTCGCCTGATCATGTGTCGTTCTGTATGATTGTACCCCATTCCTTCTTCATTCCTGCCCGGTTATATCTTTGATCAGAAAGTGGTGAGTGCCTTCAGACGTATAACGGAATGAACACAGCTATGGTTGCGATCATTCCGGGGGAGCCCTATCCCTGTTTAATTGTCATAGGCATGTTTAAAGGGTTTAGTAGGGTTCAACATTCCTAGTTTCTGGAGCAGGTAGAATGCCTAAAAAAACAATCATAGATAGAATACCTAAAATAATTAAAACGATTGGTAAAAAATTTTTCATCATGAAATTCTTTCTCTTTACCTAATCTCTTTTTGTAAAGAAAACATATAGATGTTACTTACTTAAGGTGTGCAAGGCGCAAAGTATGGTACTGTTATATACTATCTTGCCTCATCAATGTTGCAAAAAAAGGTGCCAATATAACTATTGACTACCTACCCACTTACTTTTGTGCTAATAACCAGGAAATGCCAGGTTCTGGTATCGCAATAGAGAAAAAGGGAACAATCTTCTCATTGCATTCCTATGCTATAGTATTTTCTATAGACGCCATCACTGGAAAGGTTCCCATTTATGGAAGCAAATCTCGACCTGCATTTCTGGCTAACCCAATGGAATCCGGCTCCTTCTATCTATATCGGGATCGCTCTTCTCATCGCTCTGTACCTCTATGCGGTTGGTCCATTGCGTAAGAAGTATCAGCTTGCCGATTCTGTGAAGCGGAGTCAGGTTGTATTGTTTGTAGTTGGTATGCTCGTAATGTTCCTGGCTCTGGCATCACCATTGGATGAACTGGGCGATGAATATCTGTTTAGTGCTCACATGGTGCAGCACTTGCTGATCACGCTGGTGGCACCTCCTTTGTTGCTGCTTGGAACCCCTGGATGGTTGCTTCGACCATTGTTGCGTAAGCGGTTTCTTCTGGGTATAGGGAAGGTATTAACGCACCCTTTTGTAGCCTTTTTTCTTTTTAATCTTAATTTCTGGCTCTGGCATGCGCCTCCTCTCTATAATCTGACGCTCTCGAATGAAAACGTGCATATTTTCGAGCACCTGCTCTTTATTGTGACTGCTGTGATCTACTGGTGGCCTATCTTGAGTCTTTCTCAGGAATTGCCGCGCCTCTCGCTGGGTGGGCAGGTGCTCTATCTCTTTCTGAGTGGTATGCCTTCAGTTGCATTAGGAGCAGGACTGACATTCATGCAGCCTTTGTACTCTCCTTATATCCAACAACCTATCCGTGCATGGGGTCTTTCTCCAGCGACCGATCAGCAACTGGGTGGCCTGATTATGTGGATACCTGTGAATATCATTGTTATCTTCATCGTTAGTGTGCTCTTCATTCGCTGGATGCAGGCTCAGGACGAAAAACAACGCTTGCAAGAGGTGCAGATGGATGAAGAGGAAGCATTGGAGGAAGTCGAGGATAACATCGAGATTGGATAGTATTCTATCAGGTTCGTTGCCTGCTTTCTCTGCTGTAGGGGTGCCATTTATAAACCCGTGTGTTTGTGGTGTCCATGTAGATACTGATGTTCAGGTTCTTGTAAGGTTGGCTGTAAAAATTGCAAGTCTTCTTTCAGGGTGCCTCACTACACTAGACCAGTAATATGGAGAGAGTGTCTCTTGTACTTAACTTATGACATCATCGTCCATCGTTAAACAATGTTTTAGGAGATTTAGACGTGAGGATGCCTCTATTTCGTGGGACAAAACAGCGTATGCTACTTTTTGTAGCTGGTGCTGTGCTGTCCTCTCTTCTTTTTTCTGCATGTGGTGGCTCTACCTCCATTCTGAATACTGATGGTCCGGTCGCCGAGAGCGAGAGCTTTATCTTCTGGGTGATCCTGGCCATCGCAGGTGTTATCTTTGTTGGCGTAGAGGCCATGTTAATTTACTCTTCCTGGCGCTTCCGTGAGCGACCAGGCATGCCAGCACCACGCCAATTGCATGGGAATACGACGCTTGAGTTTGCCTGGACCGCTGCTCCGGCTGTTGTGCTCCTGATTGTGCTCGTCTTTACTATTCGTGGCCTCTGGCAGGTAGCGCCTGAAAACCGCCCTACCACCGGGAAAACGGAGGTGGTCGAAGCCATTGGTCACCAGTGGTGGTGGGAGTTCTACTATCCAAGCTACAATATTACAACTGCTGACACGTTACATGTGCCTGTGGGCGAAACTATCCAGGTTAAACTTTATTCAAATAATGTGATCCATAGCTTCTGGATTCCTGCCCTGACCGGTAAGACCGATGTGATCCCTGGACATAACAACTCGCGCTGGTTCATCGCTGACAAGGCTGGCGTTTACGAAGGACTCTGTGCCGAATTCTGTGGTTTACAGCATGCGAACATGAGGTTCAATGTAGTTGCTGAGGATTCAACTTCATTTGATACCTGGGCAATTTCGCAGCAGCAGGCAGCTACAGCCCCTACATCCGGAAGTATGGCAGCCGCTGGTCAAAAGCTCTTTACCGCACAATGCTCAACCTGTCATGGGATTATTGGCGTGGACTCAAAAGCGTTTGTCGATCCCTCTCAGGCGTGTGATAATCCCAATGGAACAACAAAGGATCCCTGTTACGTTGGTCCAAACCTCACACACTTCGCGAGTCGTGCCACGCAAGGGAATGGGAGCCAGCAGGTTGGCTTAATTGCTGGCGGTGTGTTAGAAAACAATCTGGCGCAATGTACACCGGGTGATCCCAACTTGCTACAGAATTGTAATGTGGCGAAATGGCTGCATGATCCCCAGGGCATAAAGCCGGGCAATGATATGAACATTGGCGCACTTAGCACGGATGATATCAATAAGCTGGTGGCCTATCTGAAGACTCTCAATTAAGCTATCTACCCTGTACCTGTGGGGCTAGATATTGGAGGATTTGCTCATGGCAACGCGCACTATCGGTGAGAGTGCAACAACAATAGCGGTGCGGCGTAGGACATTCAGCGAGACATACATCGGTGAATGGGTGACGACAACCGATCACAAAAAGATCGGTTTGATGTACATCATCTCTGGCTTCTTCTTCTTTCTGATCGGCGGCCTGGAGGCTCTCTTAATTCGAGCCGAACTGGCCCGGCCCGATGGAAAGATCCTTAGCCCGGATGTGTATAATCAGGTCTTTACAATGCATGGTGTCACAATGATCTTCCTCTTTGTGATGCCTACGCTGACTGGCTTTGGCAATTATGTGGTGCCGTTGATGATCGGCGCTCGTGATATGGCCTTCCCACGCATGAATTCGTTTGGCTTCTGGACAACCATCTTTGGTGGTGTCTTCATGCAGTCAAGCTTTGTCTTTGGATCAGCACCAAATGGCGGCTGGTTCAACTATGCACCTTTGAACGAGGTAGCCTGCGGTGTACATACCGTTCAATGTGCCTCTGGTATGAATGGTGACTTCTGGCTGCTCGGCATTATGCTGCTCGGTATCGCATCTATTGCCAGTGGTCTGAACTTTGTGGTGACGATCCTGAAGTTACGTGCCCCAGGAATGAGCATCAACCGCATGCCTCTCTTTACCTGGATGACGCTGGTAACTTCGTTCCTGCTGCTTTTCGCTCTGCCTAGCTTGACTGCTGCAAGCGTATTGCTTCTGCTCGATCGTCGCATCGGTACCCATTTCTACCAATATGCATTTGGTGGTGATCCCCTGCTCTGGCAGCACCTGTTCTGGTCCTTTGGGCACCCAGAGGTGTATATTCTGATCCTGCCTGCCTTCGGTATTATCTCCGAGGTCTTGCCGGTCTTCTCGCGCAAACCTATCTTTGGCTATACCTTTATCGCCTGGTCGGGCGTGGCAATCGGTTTCTTGAGCTTTACAGTCTGGGCACACCATATGTTCGCTGTAGGTCTCCCCGCCATCGCTCAGGGCTTCTTCGCCGCCAGTACAACGCTTATCGCTATTCCGACTGCCGTGAAGATCTTCAACTGGATCGCAACCATCTATGGCGGTAAGATTAGTTTTAAAGCGCCTATGATTTTTGCCCTTGGGTTCATTGCAATGTTCCTGATTGGTGGTCTGAATGGTGCCGCTCTGGCGATTGTGCCTTTCGATTATCAGATAACCGACACATACTTTGTGGTTTCCCATATCCACTATGTCCTCTTCGGTGGAAGTGTCTTCGCGATCTTCGCCGGTTTCTTCTACTGGTTCCCGAAGGTGACAGGTAAATTCCTTGGTGAGCGCCTGGCTCAAGTTCAGTTCTGGATGATGCTGGTCGGTATGAACCTTGCTTTCTTCCCGATGCATATACTAGGATTGCTCGGTATGCCGCGCCGCATCTATACCTATCCAGCGAATAGCGGTTGGAATGAGCTGAACTTGCTCTCGACTGTTGGTGCCTTCCTGATTGGTCTATCAGTCATGGTGTTCATCTTCAATTTCATCGCTAGCATGAAGAATGGTCAGAAAGCTGGTTCCGATCCCTGGGATGCTTACACGCTGGAATGGGATACGACTTCACCGCCAAAGAAGTACAATTTCTTAACGATCCCAGTTGTGCGTAGTCGTCGCCCATTCTATGATAAGAAGAATCCTGAGATTGCAGACTGGAAGACAGTCTCTCGCCACTAAAAATCGAAAGTGGGGCATCTCCATTGTTGGATGCCCTGCTTCCTGGATAGGACAGAACAATGATAGACCCAGGAAATTCACAAGAACAAAAAGAAGTGAACGAAGTTGTTGGCGCTGAACAACTGGAACGCGCTAAAGAGCCACAGCAGGCCTCATCCCCGCAGACTGATAATGGGACGGAGCAGGCTGTGCCAGAAGAGAAGCAAGAAGGTGTAGATACAACTGCGTCTGCTGACACTCCTGTTCGCCCCGGTAAGAAGCGTGTCAAGAAGGTTCGGCAGGTTACGGAAGAGGAGTTAATGCCGCGTCCTAGCCTCTGGCCTCTCGTCCTTGCTCTATCAGTGGCGGTTGCGCTCGGCGGCTTCGCGTTCAATCTTATTCTCCTGGGAGTAGGCGTGATAATGGTGATTGTGTCCATTATTGGCTGGAGCCTGGAACGTCGATAATATCTGGTGTATGTATACCACTAAGTATTGCAATAGTATACATATGCCTGTAGTGATAAGGGAGTTTTGCTATGAGCACTGCTCACGGCGAGCAGGTCAGAATCCTTGAGGAGCATTCAGACGTTGGTCGTGGCCTCAACTGGTGGGGAATGGTCTTCTTCATCGCTTCTGAAGCGTTGATTTTCGCAAACCTGATTGCAGCGTTCCTCTACCTGGAAATCCGTAATCCTGCCAAA
This sequence comes from Ktedonobacteraceae bacterium, assembly GCA_013695595.1. Classification (GTDB taxonomy): domain Bacteria; phylum Chloroflexota; class Ktedonobacteria; order Ktedonobacterales; family Ktedonobacteraceae; genus JACDAE01. The sequence goes on from JACDAE010000570.1 coordinate 14,854, forward strand.
GCCTGGTTACTGCCTTCAGGTGACCACTTAAATTGGCTCTATGCTCTGGTTGCTACTGCCATTCTTGTTGCCAGTAGTGGGCCAATTCGCTTCGCAGGCAGGGGTATTGCCAAAGGGAATAAACGCAACCTTGTACTTGGTCTGATCGGTACAATTATCCTTGGTGCAGTCTTCCTGGGCCTGCAAGTGAACGAATATGTAACCCTATACTTCAGCGATCATTTTAGTATTCAGCATGACGTATTTGGTTCGGCCTTCTTTACCCTGACTGGCTTTCATGGTCTACACGTAACGATTGGCCTCATTTTCCTGATTGTTTGTCTCGTACGTGCCATACGCGGTGATTTCACCGATAAAAAGCACTTTGCTGTAGAAGCTGGCGAGATGTACTGGCACTTTGTTGACATCGTCTGGATCTTTGTCTTCAGTATTGTGTATCTACTGCCTCTTCTGCGGGGCTAGTGCACAAAATTGTAGGCATGTGATATTGTAGGGGCCCGGTTCGACTATGACCACGATTTATCGATTTGAAACATTTACTCGATAAATCGTGGTCATAGT